>NZ_DATCVJ010000888.1:0-11282 GCF_036566945.1 Chitinophaga sp.
TGGCTGCGCGCTTCATAGAAATAGGCGAAAAAGCATTGGCGCGACAAAATTACGAAGAGCTGAAAGCCGCCGTGTATCAGCTGCACAGCCTGATGCCGGATGACAAAAAAACCAATGATCAGTTGAAAGGAACCGGTATCGGGTAAATGTTATTCGCCCAGGTACAAGTCTACCCCATCGGCATTATTATCGAGGAGGTTCACGAATAAATTCTTTTCGCTTTCGCCGATTTCCACGGGAATATACCTGTTGGACTGTCGCCAGTATGCCGAATCCAGTACAAATGTTAACGCCCCTTCCCGCAGAAAGGTGTTGGCATTCTTGTAATTCTTCGTGAAATAACCTGTCTTACGATAGTCCACCAGGAACGTAGCAGGTGATTTCACCCTCACCCAATGCTGTCCTATATAAAAATAAATCCGGTTGGCGGTCAGCTGCAAGGGGAGGAAAGTACTGTCGTGCGGCAATATGAAACAGGAGTAAAAAGAATCAGGCGTTTGTAACAAGGCCACCATTGCTACTTCCAGCCGGTTAAAAATACGCAGACTTTGTTTATGCAATGGATCAGCGAAGACGGTGCTATCTGCAGTCCCACTGCTAACGCTATCTGTTTGCAATATCCGCTGCGCCGGCGGGATGTAAGGAGTTCCCGTTAATTCGGGCATAAACGCAGGGCCGTACACATCATCACCGGTATGGGGTGTGGCTAATGTGGTATCGATCACCACACTATCTACCGCTTTTCCCGACAACAAAAATTCCAACTGTGATACTAGTTGGTTCATCACAACAACGGTATGGGCTTTATCAAAAAGATCTACTGCATGCGTTACATGGGTCGCCGGAGATTTCCTGCCACCACCGGGTTTTGTGGAAAGCATATTCCCTAATACCACAAACGTAATACAGGACGCCACGAAAATTAACCCGGTTCTTTTTTCGTTTAACCAACGTGGCCATATGCGCGCTATGAAAGGGCCTAGCCAGATCTCTAACGGACGACTGCGCAACACGCCTTTCCGGTAAACCAGTAATTCCTTTTTACGTACCTGCACCCGCTCCTGCACATAATCGGTGGTATGCAACTGTTCCGCCAGTTCCAACACCTGTAGTCCACGCTTAAAGTCTTTTGTATAAATGGCCAGCGCCAGGTTGATCAGGCTAATCCCAAAATCACTTCTCCACTTATTAAACTCCGTTGGTAAAATATTCAGTTGTGTAATGAGCGTAACATTCACAAAGCGCGATAAGTATTTCCAGCTATAGGCGCCACCGTTATTAAGCGATTCTGTGGCTGCTTTCAATTCATTATCGCATCCTTTCAGATAACGCAATACCTGTCGGTAGCTGGCAGTAGTATGCGTGCCATCCAGCAGCAACGGTCCGCTGAACAAGGCTTTCATGGTGGCCATATCCTGCTGTTTCAGGCTATTTAGTATCGCTACGGTAAACAGCGGCTCATAATAAGGCGCTATGAAAAGCAGGAAATCACTGTCTTTATAAATGGCCTGATCCGCCAGCTGTCTTTGCATTTCGCCCGTTTCCAGGAAATGTAATAACACCGGATCTGCTGTGATTTGCTCATGATAGAACAGCTCAGAAGAAGATGGCAGCCGATCGAAAAATTGCAGCAGGTCATTTTTGCTGAACAACTGCTCATCGAATTGCAGCAACTTATCATCTGATAGCTCTACTTCTGCCAGCATTTTTTTCCGGAGAAGGGATAATGCGGCGTTGTCCCGCAGGTCTACGGGTCCACCATTCATTTTCGTCAGGAAAGCCAGTGGGTTCAGGTATTTCATCTGATAGCAAAATAAGGAAAAAGAAATAAAACAGACGCCTGATCTGGCCTCCTTACTATTGCCCCACCTTCATCTCCACTCCATTGGTATTATTGGACAACTGCTTTAGCTGAAGCAGATCATGAGAAAGCGATACTTCCATAGGGATATAACGATTAGCGGTACGCCAATAGGTAGTATCCAGGATAAACTGCACGGAAGAATCACGCAAAAAAGACGCGGATTTAACCCAGGGCACCATAAAACAACCGTGTGTCCGATAGGTTGGTACATACTTCATCGCCCAATCGCCTTCCCAGTCAGGGTTCCAGTACAAACCCACATAAAAATACAGCTTGCTGAGCGAGAGTGGCAAAGGAACAAACGCGCTATCACGCGGCGCAATAAAACAGGAGTAAAAAGAATCTGGTGTTTGCAACAGCGTAATTAACCCCATCTCCAGGCGATTGAAAACACATACACTCTGACGGTGTGTCACACTCTGGTAACTACTATCTTCCGGTTGCAGCTTTTTGTACCTGTCGAATAGTGGTTGCACAAAATATTCGCCCACACCTCCCTGCTCTTTCAGCGCCTGCATAAACTGCGGACCGTATAAATCTTCGCCAGTGCGGGGAACAGGTAAATTGGAATGAAGTGTTGCATTTCTGATGCGTTTTTCCGAAGTCAGTTCCAGCTGCGACAACAGGTACTCCATAGTAAAGTGCGTGCGGGAACCGGAAAACACATTCCCCGGCACAGGCACAAATAATTCACGGGGCGTTTCCCTTTTTTCGTAGTAGCGACCTATTGCAAGCACTAATACGATAAAGATCATGCAACCTCCTTGTATAAGTCGTTCTTTAGTCCATCCCCAATGTGCCAACAGCTTGCCCAGCCTGGTAGTGGGCTCTTTCCGGAAAATAGCCGGCCGCCGCTCGTCCACCTCGGCTATCACATACCGGATATATTTTTCAATATGCTCCTGTACATACGAGATGCATGACAACTGCTGTAGGGCCACTAATATTTCCAGTGCTTTTTTCCTGTCGCCGTGGACATTCAGCTCCAACGCCAGGTTGATGACGGCAATACCGTAATCACTTCTTTGCATATGAAATGCATCCGGCAGCGCATTCAATAGCTGCACCTGTGTATGACCAATATATTGATCCACTTCCTGCGATAAGTCACGATGATCCTTTGCCAACACCGTCCTTGTGCGTTCTACCTTTGTGCGTTGTTCCTTCAGCAGACGGAATATTTTATCATAGCACCGCTTCATCCGCTCCCCATCCAATAACACCGGATTCAGAAACAAATATTGTAAGGTCAACACCTGCTGTTGCTGCAGGCTGGTCAACACGGCGGTAGTAAATAAGGGCTCATAAAAAGGCGCTATAAAAGACAGGAATGAATTGTCTTTATACAGCGCATTATCTGCAAATAGGCCGGCCAGCATACCTGTTGCCAGGAATTCGGATAGGCCCGGATCTGATTTTATTTCTTCATGAAAATGTAATTCCGTTTTATTCTTTAAGCTATCGAAAAAAAGCAACAGATCATTTTTACTGAAGCCTTCCCCATCTATCACTAATACTTTATCATCTGTCAGTTCCAGCTCTGCCAGTATTTTTTTCCGGAGAAGTGAAACAGCAGCCGGATCTGTTGCGTCGATGGCTGCCCCATTCATTTTTTCCAGTAAGGCAAGGGGATTACGGTATTTCATATGCGGGCAAAATAAGGAAAAAGAAACAAAACTATTCTCCGACGATCATCTCCACTCCATTGGAATTATCCAACAGGGGTTTCAATTGTAGCTGCTGTTGATCGGAATGGGATATCTCCAGTGGAATATAGCGGTTAGACGTTTTCCAATAGGTACTGTCCAGCACAAATTGAATGGCAGACTTATGCAAAAAAACATCGTGGTTATACACAGGATGCATAAACAATCCTTTTACGGTATACGACGGTACATATTCCATGGCCCAGTATCCCAGCAAATCAGGATTCCACGAATCTCCCAGGCAAAAATACACCCGGCTGAGTGATAGTGGCAAAGGCAAAAATGCGCTGTCGTACGCACTTACATAACAGGAATAAAAAGAATCAGGTGTTTGTACCAATGCAATGAGTGCCGTCTCCTGCCGGTTATACAAACAGATGCTTTGCCGGTGATGGATATCCGGCCAGTCGCCGTACTCCGGCACTACCAACTCCTGACTATTATATCGTGGCTTTATAAAATCACGCCCTACGGCTCCCTGTTTCCGGAGTGCCTGCATAAATGCAGGACCATACAAATCATCTCCGGTGGCGGGAGGCGTGATGGCCGGATATTTCAGCAGACTATCTACTGGTGCGGAAGGGGTTATTTGCAGCTGCGACAAAAGATAACTCATGGTCCGGTCGGTGCGGGACCCTGAAAAAATATTTTTCTTAACTGGAATTATTGATGGATCAACCGATGGTTTTATATCAGACAGCACTCCCGACACAATCGCCATCACCACAATAATGATTAGTCCTATTTGTATCAGTCCCGCTTTTGTTAATCCACGGAAACCAAATGGCGTGACAGTTGTTGCTGTTTTAACAGACTGCGGTCTATTAGGAATCTCTCCTTTTACATACGGAATATACTTTTCCACATTTTCCTGTACATAGGAGATGCTTTTGAGTTGTTGCAGGTCGACCAATATTTTTAACGCCTCCTTTTTGTGACCATTCGCATGCAAGGCCAGTGCAAAGTTGATCAGGAGAATTCCGTAATCACTTCTTTGCAGATGAAATGCATCCGGCAGGGCATTCAATAATTGCACCTGTGTAGGACCGATATAATTGGCTACCTGCTGCCACCTTGTCCAATAATCATTTGCCAGCTTTTTTCTGACATCTTCCACCACGGTATATTGTTGCTTCAGCAACCGGAATATTTTATCATAACACCGCTTCATACTCGCCCCATCCAGCAATACCGGGTTGGCAAACAGGTATTGTAACGTTTCCACCTGTTGTTGCTGCAGACTACTCAACACGGCGGTAGTAAACAAGGGCTCATAAAAGGGCGCTATAAAAGACAGGAATGACTTGTCTTTATACAGCGCCTTATCTGCAAACAGTCCGTTTATAGATCCTGTTACCAGGAACTCCGATAAAACCGGATCTGATTTTATTTCTTCATGAAAATGTAATTCCGTTTTATTCTTTAAGCTATCGAAAAAAAGCAGCAGGTCATTTTTACTCAACCCTTCCCCATTGATCACTAATACCTTGTCTGCTGTCAGTTCCAGCTCTGCCAGTATTTTTTTCCGGAGAAGGGAAACAGCAGCAGTATCTGTTGCGTCGATGGCCGCCCCATTCATTTTTTCCAGTAAGGCAAGGGGATTACGGTATTTCATATACCGGCAAAATACTAAAAAAAGTAATTCGCCCTGTTTATGAAAACAACAGGTAAGCCAGCACCAGGGTAACAACTACGTTAAACGACTGGGCTATCAGGAACGCATATACGGGCTTCCTGCTTTCTGTTCCGATCAGGTCTTTGAAATTTGTTTCCAGACCTATACTAGTGAAAGCCAGCGCAAACCAAAGGCCCTGCAAACTTTTCAAGGGCGCTTTCAGCGGTGCAATGGCTGCCGGGGAAATGAAAAAAGAAAATACCAGTGAAGCCAGAATAAATCCGATCACGAATTTGGGAAATCTTTCCCAGATCACTTTCAAAGTGGGCTTGGTATTGGCATCGCCGGCATTAGGATGTTTGGTATAAGTCCAGTATACGGAGATGGCAAAAGCTGCTACACCCAGTAATACATTCTGCGAAAACTTTACGATGGTACTGATCTTCAGGGCTGTTTCACCTACCAGCGAGCCGGAAGCCACTACTGCGCCGGTGGTATCAATACTACCTCCCAGCCAGGCGCCGGTTACCGCTTCCGGAAAGTTAAAGTAGTGCGCAATCATCGGCATAAAAATCATCATCGGGATAGCCGTAATCAGTACCAGGGAAATCACCAGCGACAGCTTTTTTGCATCTCCCTTAATAGCACCAGAGGTAGCAATGGCGGCAGATACACCACAAATAGATACCGCACTCGATAGCATCATGGTGAGTTCATTATCTATCTTCAGTCTTTTACATACCCAATAGGAAAAATACCATACCGACAATACCACTACCAGCGCCTGAATAAGCCCGAGGGCGCCGGCTTTCAGCACATCAGAAAAAATGATGGTGGTACCGAGTAATACCAATCCTATTTTCACAAAAAATTCAGAGGTCAGCGCTTCGCGGAACCAGGTGGGTAATTTAAAAAGGTTGCCTATCAGTAAGCCTATAATGAGACTAAAAATAACGGCTTCCAGGCCATAGCCATTCAGGGTGGCGTTGCCGGCAATGATGAGCGCCAGGGTAGTCAGTGCAAACACCACCGGGAATACCAGCAGCGTATTTTTCACTGATTTACCGGTGAGAAAAGATCCCAGCAGCGCCAGGGCGATCACATAAATAAATTGTGCACCTATTTTTAATAAGTTGGCGCCGGCTAATACTTTACCGGTAAGATCTGCGGTATTGCTCCATTTGTACTCGGGAATGGCGACTACCACACCGGTCATGGAAAGAAGGATGATCCCAAAACCAAGCGTAACAATGGCCCAGTCTTCCTGTAAATAAGACTTTACTGTAGGCATATAGATTCATTAATGATAGTGACTGCTTTAAAAAATATCTCTCAGTACCGTGTTGGCGGCGTGGTATCCACACATGCCGTGCACACCACCTCCCGGCGGGGTGGCAGAAGAACAGATATAGATCCCTTTGGCGGAAGTCCGGTAAGGCGATATCCGCAATGCAGGACGGGTATACAACTGCCGGATATCAATAATGCCGCCATTGATATCGCCTCCTACATAGTTCGGATTATAGGCTTCCATCTGCTGCGCATTCATGGTATGTTTCGCCAGGATCAGATCGCGGAAACCGGGTGCAAAACGTTCTATCTGTTTTTCTATAATCGTGGTCATATCTACTTCAGATCCGTTGGGCACGTGGCAATAGGCCCAGGCAGTGTGTTTGCCCGCCGGCGCTCTTTCGTCAAACAGACTTTGCTGCGTTAACAGTACAAAAGGCGCTGCATTATGCTGCCCATCATAAGCCCGTTGCTCCGACAATGCAATTTCTTCAAAAGTACCTCCCAGGTGTACTGTAGCTGCCTGCCTGCATTCCGCTGCGGTAAAAGGAATGGGGCCATCTAATGCCCAATCCACTTTAAATACACCTGGACCATAACGGTAACGCGACAACTGTCTTTTATAGTGCGGAGAAAACTGATCTCCGGCAATAGTCAGCAATTGTTTAGGCGTAAGATCAAACACCACGGCGTGATGCGAGGGCAATTGCGACAGTGAACTAACGTGTACGCCTGTTTGAATTTTACCTCCCAATGAAATAAAATATTGCGCCAGCGCATTCCCGATCGCTTGCGAACCACCTTTGGGAACAGGCCATCCATGCCGGTGGCCTACAGCAGATAAGATGATCCCAATAGCAGCAGATGCCGTATTGGTGAGCGGCTGAATGGAATGCGCCGACATGCCCGCCCACAAGCCTCTGGCAGCAGCAGTGGAAAATCTTTTTGACACCGCCGCGGCAGACCGCAGCGCATTCAGCCCAAACCGGGCCATGATCAGGGGATGCCGTGGAAAAGAAAAAGGGCCGAGACTATCTTCTGCTACCGCTTCCCAATGTTCGGCTACCGGCTGTATCAGCCGGCGGTAAGCGCCTGCATCTACGCCCAGCGCCTGCGCCGTTTCATCCAGCGATCGCGCCAGGAAAGCAGCCGTACCATCATCAAAAGGATGCGCGGCGGCCAGCGGAGCATGCACGAACTCCAGCCCAAAATCAGCTAAAGGCAACTTTGAGAAAAAAGGAGAACCTACCGCCATCGGATGTACCGCAGAACATACGTCGTGGTAAAACCCCGGCAAGGTGAGCTCCTGTGTACGCATGCCACCTCCAATGGTATCCCTGGACTCCAACAGCAATACAGATACCCCCGCCTGTTGCAGCCTGATGGCGGCAGACAAGCCATTGGGCCCCGATCCTACTACGATAACATCGACATCTTTTTTATCCATGAGATATGCTTACTACTGTTGGCTGACATCTTAATAGTCTACAAACTTAGTATACTATTAACGGGAATGCAAATTATTTCCAATAAAAATTTATTTCTCCGCCAGCAGTGTGATGCCTACGCGAATAGCCTGCAAACCACTGAGTCCCTGCAGGTCTTCCAGCTCCAGTTCTTCCAGCTCCGGCAACAGCACCCCGGTATCCTGTAAATAACGGATAAAAGGCAGGTAATCTTCCACATCTTTCCGATCGGAGTAAATCAGGGCAATTTTATCCGGCTGGGTTAACCGCTCTTCCGTATTGCGGATATGTACTTTATCAATCCGTTTCTTAATCATCTGGTAACGGATATTATAGGCGCCTTCCACATCAAATTTCCGTTCATCTGACCGGAAACTGATATCTATCGGATGATTATGCACAAAGATAAGCTGGGTGGTATGCAGTTCTTTTGGCATCTGCGACAATAAGCCATGGGTGAGCCCCGCAATGGTCACCATGGAAGATAGCTGCCATAAGCGGAGGTTTTTCAGGTGGAGATGATGGAAGGGCTTGTCCGGTGCAATAGACTGCCCGATATAGATATCATACTCCACACCATCTGTTCTGAATTTCTCGAAGTAGCAAGGATAGGATTCCTGCAATTTATTTTTCTCTGACTCAAAGTACTGGTTCACCGTGCCGTTAATCAGGTGCATGGAGGCTTCCAGTGCATCTTTATTCACATTGCCGGATAAGCCCTGCAGGCAGGCGTCAATCGCTTCGCTGGTTTTGGGATGCTGCACCGCAATATGGCGTAAATACTGTACCGCGTCTACTTCCAGGAACCGGTTCAGCTCATTTTCACCGGTAGGACTCAGCTGTTGCTGCAACAACGCCTGCTGCCATTGCTGGCAATGGTAGATCATCTGTTTTAACAGGTCGTTTTGCTGGTATTGCCGGAGACTATCCAGCGTGGCCGCCAGAATGCTCAGGTGACTGTCCAGATCCGCAATAATCGCCTTATTTCTTTCTACCGTAGAATTCCTGATATCAATAGCCCCATACAAAGGATATACCTGCTGGAACAGAATATTCTGGATAACAACCGGCAGGTTCTTCTTCGTGTTATAAAGATAGTGCCAGGCTACTTCATTAAATTTCCACTGCACTGCTGGCTGGATAGACGTAAATTTTTCCTTGATTACTTTTTCTATCTCCAGGTTAAATTCTTCTATATAAATCTGCAACAGCTGAGAGAGAGGTCCAATAGCTGGTTCCAGCAACGCCAGTGTTTTATCATCGAAAGACTCCTCCCGCCAGGTATGCACTGCCATAATACCTACCAGTTCATGCAAATGAAAAATGGGCATCAGGGCCAGCGACTTCACGCCCTGATTACGGAAATACTCCAGGAACGCATATTCCCTCCGGGTTTCCTGGAAAATATCCGGCGAAAAAAAGAAGATGGGTTTGCTGGCAAAAGCTTTTGCCTGCCGGCCAAATTCTTCCGGCGAAAGCCGGTCTTCTCCCCATACCTCAAACAGGATACCGGTACCACCTTTTTCCAAACTGTACACCGGTACATCATTTACCCGCAGAAACGGAAACAGGTCGAACTCAATCTTACTGTTACGCACCAACGACTTCAGCGATTGAATCACTTCCTGGAAACTTTTCTCTTCCACCACCGCGGTACGGGATAGTCTTACTTTCTGGATATTTTCCACCGCTTTCTGTGTAGTTACATCCGAAACCATGATCACAAAAAAACCACGGAAGCTGAACAGTTCCAGCGGCAGCATTTCTTCCAGTATCTCAAATCCACCGCCTTCGCTCAGATGTGTATAGAGTTGCCCCATATCTATTTCGGGCAAGGGGCCTTTAGCAGTAACGCTGACAAAATCAGTATTAAAATTTACCGCGGAATACTCCAGCAAGCCGGTATGCTGATTGATTCCCGCGTGGAACTGTTCTCTTTTAAGGGGGACTAAAAAATTATAGAGCCGTTGCAGGATGAAAGCGTACAGCAATTGTAACCGGTCAATATGGTAATCTCCCGGTTTACGGCTTGCCTCATAGCTGTTATTGGCTCTTCTTTCTCCCATCAATGCATACAGCTGGTCGGTTCCATAAAAAATAGTGGGAATAAAAGGAAAACTGAGTCCCCATGACAGGGTTTCTTCTGCCCGCATGGCAGGAGAAAGACAAGCATACACGTATTCCAGTTGTTGCGTGTAGCGCGGCGTGTCTGCTATGGCTATATCGTGGTGGCCAATGTCTGACGCCTCAAATGCAGCAAGCGTTTCTGCATACAAGCGGGCTTTCACGGTTTGTTCTTCACGGATCCTCTTCTTCAGCCAGGCGATAAACGGTTCAAAGGAAATGGCTGCATCAATGGCCAATGGCTGCGCCCTGTTTCCCGACACATCCAGTATGGTTGTTTGCATAAGGGGATGATTCTTTCGTTACCAAAGGTATGGAATTTGGGAGGTGTAACACGCATACCATCTTCCGTAACTATAAATGACTTAACTTGTTATCCTGTAATTCTACTACACCCCGATTATAACATTTCTAAACCACTATGCATCATGAAAGCAATCTACCTGTTAGCGGCTGCGTTATGCCTGTTAATCACCTCCAACACTTATGCACAGCAGGATTCTGCTGCTATGATGAAAGCCTGGATGGACTATATGACGCCAGGGCCTGTTCATCAAAAAATGGCCATGGACGATGGTGAATGGACCGCCGATATGACCATGTGGGAAAAGCCAGACGCCCCTCCTACCAAAGCCACCGGCGCCTGTGTCAACAAAATGATCCTCGGTGGCCGGTATTGTGAAAGCCGCTACACCGCCGAAATGATGGGAATGCCTTTTGAAGGTCTTGGCACCATGGCGTTCGACAATCACCGCAAAGTATTTATTAACACCTGGATCGACAACATGGGTACTGGTGTTACCATCATGGAAGGCACCTGGGATGATGCCACGCATTCGCTCGAATTGAAGGGCAAAGTGGTAGATCCTGCCAGCGGCAAAGACTGTTTGCTGCGCCAGGTGACTACCTGGAAAGACAAAGACCACCAGGTGATGGAAATGTACCGTACGCAGAACGGTAAAGAAGTGAAAGAAATGGAAATTGCGCTGACGCGGAAATAACGCGGTTTTTTGTCTTGGGACAGGATTATACTGATTTAGATGATTTTCCGGATTTTTGTTTTTTTGATTTTATAACATTGTTGTCCGGGTAAATTGAATATAACATGGCCTGTATTCCTTTTCTGATAAGGAATACAGGTTCTTAAATTATTGTATGAAAATCCAGGGAAGCTCCCTGTTATTTATCAGGGAGAAAAACCTAACCCTATTTCGTGT
>NZ_DATCVJ010000889.1:0-2584 GCF_036566945.1 Chitinophaga sp.
TAATAGCTTGTACAATGGAAACGATCCATTTTATGTTGTTGATGGCATTCCTTTCATTTCACAACTACTATCAATCAACAATACAATTGGTGGCACTTCTGGATCTATTGGCATTACCGGCAGTCCCTTTAGCTATCTTAGTTCTTCAGATATTGAAAGTATCGAAGTACTAAAAGATGCTGATGCCACGGCAATCTATGGATCCAGGGCGGCCAATGGTGCAGTATTAATCACCACAAAAAAGGGCAAGCCTGGTCTCACAAAAATAAATCTAACACTTCAAAGTGGATGGTCACATATTCAGAAAAAATTAGATATGTTAGATACAAAAGAATATCTTGAAATGCGACACGAAGCCAAAAAGAATGACAAACAACCAATACTGGCTAGTGATTATGACTTAAACGGGACCTGGGATACTACCCGTAACGCTGATTGGCAAAAGGAATTAATCGGACGTACTGCACAATATACCGATGCACAATTCAATGTATCCGGAGGCAACGCGACAACTCAATTCTTATTGGGAGCGGGATACCATAAAGAAACAACCGTATTTCCCGGCCCTTTCTCCGACACAAAAGCATCTGTACATGTGAATTTAAATAGTAATTCCTCTAACCAAAAACTTAAGATTCAATTCACTTCCTCTTTTCTTTTTGATGATAATAGATTGCCATTACTCGACCTTACATCTTCAGCTTTACAATTGTCGCCTGTGGCGCCGGATCTATTTCTTCCGGATGGAAAAATTAACTGGCAACCTAATGCAAGTGGAGCTACAACTTTTTTTCAAAATCCTATCGTCAACAATACTGTAAAAAGTAAAAACAAGACTAACAACTTAACCAGTAATGCAATTCTAAGCTACGAAATCATACCTGGTCTGATTGTTAAAAGCAGTTTTGGATATAATTCTTTATTAACTAATGAAATCCTGAGACAGCCAGCATCCATCGCTCCTCCGGAACTATTGCCAGGTGCTGTTAATTTAACACAATTTCTAACGAATAGAATAAGTTCTTGGATCATAGAACCTCAGGTACAGTATCTAAAGAAGGTTAGCCAAGGGGATTTAGAGATCATGGTGGGGGCAACCGCCACACAACAAAACAGCGATCAGGAAAATATAACGGCTTACGGATTCAATAATGAATTAATAATGGAAGATCTTGGATCAGCTTCTAATATGTTTGGAACGACCGTAAATGCGATATATAAGTATAATGCTATCTATAGCAGGATATCTTATAATTGGATGAACAAATACCTCGTTAATCTTTCCGCACGAAGAGACGGTAGTTCCAGATTTGGTCCTAAAAGTCAATTCCATAATTTTGGTGCAGTAGGTGCTGCGTGGATCTTCTCCCAAGAGAAATTTTTTTCGTCGAATATCCCTGTTATAAGTTTTGGTAAATTAAGAGGAAGTTATGGCACAACCGGTAATGATCAGATTCCCGATTACCAATTCATGGATGTTTATAGTTCTATTCCTGTCAGTGGAAATGCCTACCAGGGTGTCTTAGGACTCGCTCCCTCACGCATAACCAATCCCTATTTGCAATGGGAAGAAACCAAAAAATTACAGTTTGGACTAGACCTTGGATTTATAAAGGATCGAATTCTACTCACTATAAATTACAACCAAAACAGATCATCCAATCAATTGATAGCTACTTCACTCCCAGGAATCACAGGCTTTCCTGGGATAACTGCCAATTTCCCGGCAGTTATTCAAAACACAGGATGGGAGATAACGCTTTCAACTGTAAATATAAAAAATAAGCACTTTTCGTGGACTACCAATTTTAACATAACGATCCCCAAAAACCAAATGCTTTCTTACCAAGGAAAGGATAAAAATAATTCCATTTTTATAGGACAGCCTCTTTCACTCAGAACATATTTTGACTATGTAGGAGTAAACGATACCACTGGAAAATATCAATTCAGAGACGCAAAAGGAAATCTTACCTACAAACCATCTGCTCCGGCTGATGCTACAGTTCTATATAACTCTGATCCAAAATTCTACGGCGGCATTCAAAACAGTTTCACGTACAAAGGATTTTCACTTGATCTCTTCCTTTCATTTATCAAAAGAATGGGCATAGATAATTACTTCTATGCTCTAAAAAACGTCTATCCCGGTACATTTAAGGGAGGAGCAAACAATCAATTAACAAGTGTTTTAAATCGCTGGCAAAAGCCTGGTGACGATGCTACTCATCAACTATTTAGTACAACCGGCAGCAATACCAACATAAGTTATATTAAAGGCAGCAGCGCTTATATTGTAGATGCATCATATATGAGATTAAAAAATCTATCGATCTCTTGGCAAATTCCAGATTCATGGAAGAAAGCTGCGCACCTTCAAAATGCCCGCCTATTTGTAAATGCTCAAAACGTATTTACAATTACCAACTATAAAGGATTAGATCCAGAAACCACCAGTTACTCCTTACCTCCATTAAGAACGGTATCAGTAGGTGTACAGGTTACTCTCTAATTATTATTGCCAAAAAGGTAAAACAAATATTATGATATCAACACCATACTTCAGAAAAAATCCCATTACTAT
>NZ_DATCVJ010000890.1:0-5797 GCF_036566945.1 Chitinophaga sp.
GAAAAGGACCTGATATGGTCTGCTGTAGTTGCTAATTCCAGTATGAACCGCGATAGAAATGCCAGCGGTATTAACAGCTACGATAAAGAATTTAAATTTATTCCAGCGCGTTTTCTGGAAAAAGTAGTGCAGGAAAAAGGGAGCGCCTCCTGGCTAGACTTGTGTTGTGGTAGCGGTTTTGCCTTGGTTCAGACGCATGCGGATTTAGTGCGCAGGGGATTACAGCAACAGGTACATTTGAAAGGCATTGATTTACTGGATACTTTTCCACCGGAAGCGGAAAATAGTGCAGGGCTTACATTTGAGGTTACTTCTGTGGTGGACTGGCAGTCGGATCAGTTGTATGATCTCATCACCTGCTCACATGGTTTGCATTACACAGGCGACAAGTTGAAAGTGATAGCAATGGCTTGTGCGGCGCTAACATCAAACGGACATTTTATTGCACATCTCGATTTGCAAAATATAGCAGTACCTCCCACCATTTCCCTGAAAAAATTATTTTCGAAAGATGGTATTCAATACAGTAGCCGTACCCGCATCATTCGTCGTACCGGTACCCTGGCCTTTAATGCCGGGCTTTCCTATGTAGGCGCCGATGATCAGGCGGGGCCTAACTACACAGGTCAGGGTGCTGTAACGTCTTATTATGAGGTAACACCTTGATTCGTGGGGGTACAAACGACTAAAAAGGGGTTGATTCCGACAATCTTTTATCTTAGATTTGGAATATGAAGCAGATATCTATTCTCGTTCCCAAAGGCGCCGTTGCACTTAGCTGCATAGAAGGATCCTTTGTTGCTTTTACCAAAGCAAATGATTTCCTGGAGAGTTTGGGAAGGCCTGCCCTCTTTAATGTTAAGCTGGTAGGACTTAGCAAAGAAGCACAGGTATATGACCGGCTTTTTAAAGTAACGCCGGATATAGTGATAACTGACGACCACAAAGCAGACCTGATCATTATTCCCGCCGTGAATGGAGAACGGGAAGAAGTCATTACGCAGAATAAAGATTTCTTCCCCTGGATTGTGCAGCAACACAGAGCCGGCGCGGAAGTGGCGAGTCTTTGTGTAGGCGCATTTTTGCTGGCTTCTACAGGCTTGCTGGATGGGCGGCGCTGTTCTACACACTGGCTGGCAGCAGCGGAGTTCAGAAACATGTTTCCACAAATAGAACTGGTATCTGAAAAGATCATCACCGATGAACATGGTATCTACTCCAGCGGTGGCGCTAATTCTTTCTGGAACTTGCTGATTTACCTGATCGAGAAATATACCGACAGAGATATGGCCATCCTGGCTTCCAAATATTTTGAGATAGAAATAGACCGGGATAATCAGTCTTGCTTCACCATCTTCAAAGGACAACGGGAACACCAGGATGAATCAGTGAAACAGGCGCAGGAATTTATAGAGCAGAACTTCCAGGATAAGATAACTGTAGAACAATTATCTTCCATGTTTGCAGTAGGTCGCAGAAGTTTGGAAAGACGATTTAAGAAAGCCACCAGCAATACCGTTTCTGAATATATTCAACGGGTAAAAGTGGAAGTAGCGAAAAAAGGTTTTGAAAGTAGCCGGAAAAATATCAACGAGATTATGTGGGAAGTGGGATATTCTGATACGAAGGCTTTCAGGACAATTTTTAAAAAGACAACGGGTTTGTCACCACTCGAGTATAGGAATAAATACAATAAAGGCGCCGTTAAAGCATAGATTATAAGTCCGGGCTGGCAGGATGTGAGAAAAATTTCTGCCAGCTACCTTCCAGTACCCCTTTCAGCATACTACACAGCTCCTGGAAAGTATTAGGTTTGGTCAGGAACAACATGGCCCCTAAACGCATCGCATCTTCCATATCTTCTTTCATGTCGGAAGTGCTGAGTATAATAATATTGGTAATCTTGTGCTGCAGGATTTTTTTCAGTTCTACCAAACATTCCCGCCCATTCATGAGTGGCATATTAAAGTCGAGAAAAATATAATCAGGTGCAGCGATTTTATTTTCCTGGAACATGGCCAACGCCTGAATGCCACTATCACAAATATGTGTTTCTATAACAGGAGAAATATTATTGATGGCTTCCTGGAAGAAAGTCCTGTCATCTGGATCATCGTCAATAATCATTATTTGTTGCGGTTTCGTCATGGTTAAAATTTAAACATTATGGATTTTCATTCTCAATACTATCGCGGCGGGAAATATGAAGATAAAGAAAAATGTGATAGTGTTCGAATTAAATATTTTGTAATGCGTACAGTAGACCTCGTCAGTATCTTTCCCATGGCGTAAATATTGTGATGGCATTGAAAAGAGCCGCATGAAAAAAGAACTGTTAACACTGTTGTTATTATACATTACGCAGGTACTTGTGGCGCAGGATACAACTCCCAATCTGCCACAGCCGTATGCCACCAAATCGCATACCAACTACAGCCATGTAAAAGGTTGGGAAGCGGGTGAAACTCCTATAGCGCCAGCAGGCTTCCGCGTTACCTTATATGCTACTGATTTTGAAAATCCCCGTTGGCTGTATGAATTACCCAACGGAGATATATTGGTTGCAAACTCCAACAGCAATCATTCTTTTCTGACCAAAATAGGTGCGCAAATAGTAGGGGCCAATAAATCCAACAGTATGAAACATAGTGTGGACCGTATTACCCTTTTAAGGGATGCAGACCACGATGGGATCCCTGAATTTCGCAGCACCTTCCTGGAACATTTAGAACAGCCATTCGGGATGTTGTTAATCGGCAAGTATTTTTATGTGGCCAACACCAACGCCTTATGGCGATACACCTATGAAACAGGAAGTACAAAACTCAGTGGCCCGCCGGAAAAAATACTGGATCTGCCGGCAGGAAGAATCAACCGGCACTGGACCCGGAATATCATTGCCAATAAAGAGCAATCGAAAATATACATTGCCGTAGGATCAGGAACGGATCATGCGGAGAAAGGTATCGGGAACGAAAAACTAAGAGCAAATATTCTTGAAATTAATCCCGATGGTACCGGACTCCGGATCTATGCTTCGGGGTTAAGAAACCCGGTAGGCATGGGCTGGGCGCCAGGATCGGCTACTTTATGGGTGGCCGTTAATGAAAGAGATAAACTAGGCGATAACCTGGTCCCCGACTATCTTACCAGTGTAAAAGAAAATGGCTTTTATGGATGGCCATGGTGGTATTATGGCTCCCATCCTGACCCGCGGGTAAAGGACCCTGCACCGGTGGCCGCCAGCGACGTTATTATTCCGGATGTGCCACTGGACGCGCATACCGCTTCTTTAGGTGTAGTGTTTTATACGGGAGATAAATTTCCGCAACGGTACCAACAGGGCGCGTTCATCGCCCAGCATGGCTCCTGGAATCGCAAGCCCATATCCGGGTATAAAGTAATCTTTGTTCCCTTTGCTGACGGCAAACCCGCCGGTAAACCGGAAGACTTCCTGACGGGCTTCGTAAAAGATAGTCTCCATTCCGTTGTGCGGGGGCGCCCTGTGGGATTGCTGATGATGAAAAATGGGAACTTACTGGTAGCCGATGATAAAACCAACAGGATCTGGCAGGTAACGTATGCGCAGCCATGAAATCATTATCTTGCATCCTCTTAAATAACCGGCATGAAAATATTCCAGCAACCCGTACAACTCCATCAACGAAAGAGAGGATTTCATATTATCACCACTGAACTGGTAGACGCATTTCCACAACTGGCCGAAATAAAGACAGGCATGTTGCAGGTATTTATTCAACATACTTCCGCGGGACTCACCATCAATGAAAATGCAGATCCTACGGTGAGACTCGATTTTGAAATGTACTTTAACAAAACAGTCCCCGAGAACGATCCGGCCTATTTACATGATGATGAAGGATCGGACGATATGCCTGCTCACCTGAAAGCTGCCCTGCTGGGTAATTCGGTGATGATCCCTATCCGCAATGGCCGTCTGGCATTAGGCACCTGGCAGGGCATTTACTTATGTGAACATCGTAACTACGGAGGGCCTCGTCATTTAATGCTCACGGCATGGGGAGAGTAGTGTTCCCCGGTTTTAGCTCAACGCATCGTGAAAAATAATCCCTAATGTATGCCGCTGGCCACTATGCACCGGACTTACCCCATGTTTCATATTCACCCGGTAATACCCTTTGCTGCCTTTCATAGGGCGAAAATTAGTCGTAAAAATCAGCATGTCTCCCCGTTTGGGTTTGAGTACATTGGCTTTCGATTGCGCTCTGGGAATTTGTTCGGTGAGTACAAATTCTCCGCCGGTGTAATCTGTGTCCGGTTCATTTAAAAACAATACAACCTGCATCGGAAAATAAATATCGCCATACAAATCCTGGTGCAGAGTATTAAAGCCCTCTTTACCGTATTTCAATATCAGGATGGTAGGCTTGGTTTGACCATTATCATGGCAGTATTGTTTTAACTCAGCATGTGTGGCCGGGAATTTTTTATCGATATGCAGTACTTCCATCCATTTATTGGCAACAGGCGCAATGAAAGTGTATACCGTTTCGCGGATACGGGTAATTGTATCTGGCAGCGGATACTGGAAATATTTATATTCTCCTTTGCCAAAACGATAGCGCTCCATCACAATGGTTTTACGATAGGTATTATCGGCGTTATAGTCGTTGATCAACATGTTGCATTCCGTTTTAGTCAGCGCATTTTCTACCAATGCATAACCCTGTTCCAGTAATTGTGCGGTGGTATGTTGCCAGTTGTGTGCCAGCAGGCGGTCAGTGATATTTTCCATCTGATACTGTTTATATTGAAGTGTAAAATTAGCGCGGCGGGGATGCTCAGAAAACCCGGATCTTGCGGTGTTGTGGGGATACGATTGCGGATATCATTCCGGATTTTCAGGCTGATTTTTTAGCTGATGAAGAATAGCTGCTATCTTTAGGTATAAAATAAGCTGTATGGAAACCTCCCGTGATTATAGTACCATAAGTCCTACTGCCAAATCATTGTTGTTATTGAAAGGGCTCACGCGTATTCCCTTTGTAAAAGAAGCAGCACAACTGATGTTGGCGCCGCAGCCGTATCAGCCGGACCTGAGCAATAAAGACGTTTCTTTCTGGGGCCGGGTATTGCATTTCGAAGACCGCTACTGGAGTATCGATCAGTTATTGGCGGATATATCCGTTAAAAATATTCTGGAGTTATCATCTGGTTTTTCTTTCCGTGGCCTGGAAGCGGTGAAGCAGCCGGGCTATCATTATATCGATACCGACTTACCTGAAGTGGTGGACATTAAAAAGGAATTTGTAGCGGCATTATCGGGGCATCAGGTGCTGGGTACATTGGAGTTGTTACCTTTGAACGCGCTGGATGAAGCGCAGTTTGAAGAGCGGGTAAGTCGTTTCCCGCCGGGTGAAATCGTAATCGTGAATGAGGGGTTGTTGATGTACCTGGATGAATCAGAAAAAGAAACGTTGTGCCGCATTATTCACCGGGTATTGCAACAGCGCGGTGGCTATTGGATTACGGCAGATATTTATGTGAAATGGGACCATACAAAAGCGGGTATTGATCGCGGGGAAGAGTGGAATGCATTTTATGCGCAGCATAGGATTCACGAGAATATGTTTGATAGTTTTGAGGTAGCCGAAGCCTTTTTTAAAAAAATGGGATTTGCGATCGACAAGGAAGCGGTCAGGGATCGTACGCAGCTGACGGCGTTGCCTCACCTGATGGAGAATCTGTCGGAAGCGCAATTGCAAAAGATGCGACAGGGGGGACGGATCAGGGCTACCTGGCGATTGAAGGTAGC
>NZ_DATCVJ010000891.1:0-5720 GCF_036566945.1 Chitinophaga sp.
TATTCGGATATTCCCCGGTGGCTATCCCTGGCAATATATGTGTGGCTGTCATTTAAATACCTGCACACTTACAAAACAGCCGGCAAACAAGTATCCGGCTTTGCATGGCTGCAACAGTTTGTATGGCTGATGGCCGCCTTCACAGGGATATGGCTGCTATACCTGGTGCCTTATGTGATTCCGCGTTATACCAATATGATGCTGGATAATTTCGACTGGTATCCTATTTATGTGCCCATTACGGTGCTGATTTACTGGTTAGGCATCAAAGGATACCGGATTTCCTGGCAACAGCTGGTTACTGATAAAAAAACGGATA
This sequence comes from Chitinophaga sp., assembly GCF_036566945.1. GTDB lineage: Bacteria > Bacteroidota > Bacteroidia > Chitinophagales > Chitinophagaceae > Chitinophaga. The sequence goes on from NZ_DATCVJ010000891.1 coordinate 320, forward strand.
CGGTATTACCGGTAGCTACGGTGGACAGCGCCATCGTGCTGCTGAAAAAAGCGATGGAAGAGGATCATCTGTATCTGAATGCAGCGCTCACCGTGAATATGGTAGCGCAACATACCGGTTTAACGCCTAAAACTATTTCCGCCGTACTGAATCAGCATCTTCACAAAAATTTTAATGAGTATGTAAATGGTTACCGGGTAAACCTGTTTAAGGAGAAGTTATTGCAGGCAGATGCAGATCAACTGACCTTTGCCGGCATTGCCTATGATTGTGGCTTTAGTTCCACTGCCACGTTCCAGCGGGTGTTTAAACAACTCACGGGCATGTCGCCCTCCGCATTCCGGAAAAAGGCGCCGGAAATCCCGGAATAAGCGACTTTTTCATTGCTCAAATCCTGATCTGAGTAGGTGAACCCTTTGTAAACAGAGAGCTTTGTCAGGAAACAACTAACCCGGATGATCAACCATTCCACCTGCGTCTATCGGACTACAGCCCTGGTATTTTTTAGCATAGTAATATTTTCCTGCCGGAGCACACGGGTGCATACGACCACCAAGGTCACCGCCAGCGATAGCGTATGGCGCGCCGCCAACATCGCCGCTTTTGAAGCAAAGCTGGAGTACCTGCGGGAGCGTTACCATATTCCCGGCATTTCGGTAGGCATTGTGAATGAACAAAAGCTGGTCTGGAAAAAAGGATTCGGTTACGCCGACGAAGAACGTCAGCTGCCACCGGATGAAAATACCGTGTACCAGATCGCTTCTGTGACCAAAACATTTGGCTCCATTATCCTGATGCAGCAGGTAGAAGCCGGAAAGGTCAGTCTGGATGATCCCATCAGCAAATATGGTATTAACCTGGGCGCCCGCTGGGGCAGTGATCCACGGATAAAAGTGAAGCACCTGTTAACACATACCGCAATGGGTACCACCTTCAACGGCTTTAAACCGGGCTACAAATTCCGATACAACGGCGGCTGGTATAATGAACTGGGAAAGGTGATCCAACAATCTTCCGGACATGCTTTCGGGGAACTGCTCATGCAGCAAATCATCGTTCCCCTGTCTCTCAAAAATACAGCACCCAGCACCGACGACAGCGTGAACTTTGCGCTCACCGGTTACGATAAAGCCACTTTTTTGCAACGCGTTGCTAAACCCTACGACTGGAAAAATAAACAGGTAGTCCCCGTCACGTTTAATTACGGATTCGGCCCTGCCGCGGGGATGATGAGCAGCGTGGGCGATCTGGCGCTGTATTCCAATGCCATTGATGAAAAGAAGTTTTTAAACGATACTACCTGGGAGAAAATTTTTACCAGGTATGTGACCCCAAAAGGGAAGAAAATTCAATACGGCCTGGGGTGGTTTATTGGCTACTATAAAGGCGTAAAGGTAGTGTGGCATACCGGCTGGTGGACGGGCTACTCGGCTCTTTTCGTGAAAATTCCCGAGAAGGACCTTTGCTTTATTATCCTGGCCAATTCACAGGATTTGAGTCGTCCTTTTTATCATGTGGTGAAACTAGGTATTGTGGGGTTCTTTAATCCCCTGAAACATAACCTGAACAAGCAGTTAAGTGCTTCTGATTTCGGGAAAGCTTTCCTGGATCATTTCCTGCAGGAATGAATTGTTACCATCGGCTTCCGGCAGTCTGCTGAATACCAGGAATGGAAAAAATTACTGCATGAGTTTTATGATCCATTCCCGGTAGTACAGCATTACGAACCACTGCATTAATGTGCGCCGGGATCCGGTTCAAAGTCCAGCGACACAGAGTTCATACAAAACCGTTTATGCGTAGGAGGGGGGCCATCATCGAAAATATGTCCCAGGTGCGATCCACACCGTTCGCAGATGACCTCTGTCCGTTGCATACCAATGGAATTATCTTCCTTGTATATCACGCTGTTGGCCCTTAAGGGCTCAAAAAAACTGGGCCAGCCGCAGCTGCTGGCGAATTTAGCGTCTGAGCGAAACAGCGGATTACCACATACGGCGCAATAGTAGCTGCCTTTCACATCCGCGTCCCAGTATTTTCCGGTAAAGGGTCTTTCAGTAGCCGCTTCTCTGGCCACTGCATACAGGTCTGGTGGCAATACTTTTTTCCACTCCGCATTGGTAATATGCAGTTTCTTCGTGTCTGTTCTCGAGTAATAAGGATTTTTTTCCATTGGTTCTTTGTTGCCCGTCTGGCTATGGCAGGCAATCTGCGTAGCCAGGATCAGTGTTAAAAGAAATATTGGTTTCATTTTATTTGTAATTAATAAGCCCTCTAAAAATACGGCTTTATATCCGTATCAACGTCGTTTCTCCTATTAGACGGTGTAAACGGGACAACCTTACAAAATAAAATTCTTTATGCCGATCGTTGGAGCTGTTCCACGATCGCTTCCATTTTGGCCTGCAATTCCTTTCCTAATATTTCCAGGCCGGTATAGCCCTGTAACTGCCTTGCCGGATGATGATAGCTGAGCATGGTAGCACCGGTGTCGGTTGCTCTTAGCACCAGCTTCAGCGGCGCTTCAATAATCGCTGTCGGGTCATGCTCCAGTAGCTGTTTCATATACACCGGGTGAAAGAACAGCAATTGCCTGATTTTGCCGGTAATGATTTGCCGGGTAGCGAGAATAGCCTGCGGATTGATTTCATGCAGGAGCAGGAAGTCATGATGAAGAATGGCTTCCCGCGCATTTGACAACACCGTGTCAAATGGCTGTTCAAGGAGGATGGAGTTATTATTTGCTTTCATTTGCAGTGGTATTTAACGGGTGAATTACGTCTGGCCAGTCTACTTCGGTGCCAGCCACTACATTCAGGTAGTTAGTGAAAATATTCCGGACTACGTTGGCGATAATTTCCAATGTCTCTCCGTCGGTATACCCCGCCTGCCTCAGCGCCTGCAGATCATCGGCAGATAAATTTTGAGGGGAAGCCATCAACTTAGCGGTAAACTGCATGCCGGCGTTGGTCTTTGCATCAGCAGCTTTTCCCTTTCTGGCATCCAGCAAATCCGAATCAGACAATCCGGCTTTGGCGCCCAGAAAGCTATGTGCAGAAAGACAATAACTACAGCCATTATATTCTGCGGCGGCGAGGGCAATTCTTTCAGCCATAGGGGCACCCAGATTGCCTTTACGGAGTGCATTGTTAAACTGCACGTAGGCGTCCAGTACGGCTGGTGAGTGGGCCATTACGCCATACATGTTGGGAACGCGGCCCAGCATACGTTTTACCTGTTCTAATACCGGCTGTGCGGCAGCAGGCGCTTCGGATACAGGAAGGGGGGAAATAGTATTCATGATTTGATGTAATTAATTATAGACAAAACTGTCTATAATGAGATGAAAAAATAACCCGTTGAACGGGTATTGAAAGTGTTTTTGTCAGTCAGCTTTTTCGGGCATCACGTCTCTCCATCTTGCTGCCTGCTATCAATGAGTTGTTTCACCATTTTTTTGGCGGTCTTCACCGGCCAGATTTCCTTGTACACCTTACTCTCCACGATGGCACCTTCAAAAAGGAGGTAAATGGTATCGGCTATAGTGGATGCTCCATGGCCCGGAATAGCCGTCAATAACTGATATATGTAGCGCCGGAGCTTCCGTTTATGTTCCAATACCTGCTGCTGCATTTCAGGCTGACTGTCCCCGATCTCTGCCAGCAGGTTAATGAACCGGCAGCCCCTGAAATGTTGTAATGGTAATTGACGTTCCAGAAAATCAAAGATGGCCAGCAACCTTTCTGCAGGATCTGTTTTTTTGTCTACCATCTGGGTAATACCACTAAACCAGGCTGTTCTCGCCTCTTTCAGATAGATAAGCCCCAGTTCTTCCTTGGAACCAAAGTGGCTGTAAAGACTGGCTTTGGCCACCCCGGCTTCTTCCAGTACCTGGTTGATACCAGTGGAATGATAGCCCTGCTCATAAAACAACCGGCCTGCAGTAGTCAATATTTTTTCTTTTGGATTCCCTGGTCTTGCCATAACAACCTAAAGCTACATAAAAAATAATAATAGACAAAATTGTCTATTATTATTTTTTCGGGAGATGACTATCTTGTAGGCTCGTTTCACGCTTAAATCATTGACAATTGTTTCGCAAATTCTCTTACTTATCTCTCATCGCGTTGTTTGTCGGTTTGCTCGCAAATGCGCAGCAGTATTACCTTTTTGTAGGAAGCTACAACCGCGATAAAGACAAAGATGGTGTTTATGTCTACCGCTTCAACTACGCTACCGGGGCCTTGCAGCCGGTGTCGGCATTGAAAGGCGTCCTTAATCCTTCTTTCCTGACCTTGTCGCCGGATGGTAAATACATTTATGCCTGCTCGGAAGCCCAAACGCCTAATGTGGGTGGGGTAACCAGCCTGGCATTCGACAGCTCCAAAGAAATCCTGACCCTGCTCAGCCGGCAGGACAGTGGGGGCGACAATCCTGCATACGTGGGCACGGACAAAGCTGGTAAATGGCTGCTTTGCGCCAATTATTCCGGTGGTAGCCTATCGATTTTCCCATTGGAAAAGGGTCATATCGCACCTGCTAAACAGGTGATTGCCTTTCAGGACAGCAGTGTGCTCAAGTCAAGACAAAAGAGTTCACATATTCACTCGGGCGTATTTTCTCCGGATGGGCGTTACGCTTTTTTTGCGGATCTGGGCGCCGACAAAATCAGGGGATATCAACTGGTGCCTGCAGCAGCAGCGCCTTTACAACCAGCTACACCGCCGTATACGCGCACCGTTCCCGGCAGTGGACCCCGTCATATCATCTTTCATCAGCGGCTGCCTTATGCATACTGTATAGAAGAAATGGGGGGTGCAGTAACGACCTATAAATACAAGGATGGTAAACTGGATAGCATACAGCGCATCAGCGCCCACCTGGCGCAACCTGTAGAGGATTATAACAGCGCCGACATTCACATCTCTCCTGATGGTAAATTTTTATATGCCTCTACAAGAGAATATGCCAATACGATTTTTATTTATGCCATTAATCAGCAAAACGGTACCCTTAAAAGTATAGGGCAGGAGTCCAGTGGTGGCAAGCATCCGCGGAATTTTGTGATAGACCCTACGGGGAAATATCTCCTGGTGGCGAATCAGAACAGCGGGAATATAGTGGTGTTTAAAAGGAATCTACAAACAGGTTTGCTAACGGCTACCGGCACGGAAGTGAAAGTACTCAACCCTTCGTCTTTGCAGATGAGGGGATATGGTAAATAACGGTGGCTATAGGTACCGGATTTGACCATCGTATACTGTATTGCCTATAAACGGCTTCTCCTGTATTTACATCCTTATACACAGCTTAATATCAACTTATCACTGTAACAACAACAACATTTTTACTAACAGTAAAAGGCTCAATAACCTTCTAACCTAAATTAAGTAAGAGGTTA
>NZ_DATCVJ010000892.1:0-4319 GCF_036566945.1 Chitinophaga sp.
GGGCCAGGATCATTTATGTGCTACTGGCCCTTGCCGCGGGCATCTTCCTATATTATACCTACCGGCGTAAGCTATACCTTGCCCACGAAAAGCTGCACAAACAACTGGAGGAACGACTGCTACGCGAACAGCAGGAAAATGAACGCAAGCTATTGCTCCTGCAACAACAACAACTCACGGCTGCTGTGGTGAGTAAAAGTGAAGCACTCGCCAATTCCGGCGTCACCTTGCTGGAAAAAAATGAGTTCCTCCTGAAAATGAAAAAGGAATTGCTGCAATTAAAAGCACAAAGCGATCGGGAGTTTTCCATGACCCGCTATAACCGGCTAATGAAAATGATCGATAAAAATCTGTCGGCCGGAGATGAACAAAAAGTTTTTGACGACGGTTTCAACAGTGCCCACGAACGCTTTTTTCAACAACTACATTTGCGCTATCCTGACCTCACACCACAGGACCTGAAGTTAGCCGCTTACCTTAAAATGAACCTCTCTTCCAAGGATATCGCCCACCGGTTTAGCATCACCATCCGCGGGGTGGAAGTAAAGCGCTACCGCCTGCGGAAGAAGCTGGGACTACCCGGTGATCAAAATCTCACTGAATTCATGCTGCAGATATAATTATCTGTAAATAAATAAATTACACATACGGAAATAAAAAATGAAGTACCTATGTTGTAGGTAACTGCCCTTCATTTACACCTGCTGAAGTAGCCTTGTTGGGGTAGCGGATATGCGTATCCGTTATTTCCTGTCCTACATTTATTGCCGACAAATTTCACACAACGCCAGCAACAGACAAATTCCATTTTATCAACAAACGTTCGTTATGAAAAACTACTATCTGCTATTATTGCTGCTACTACCCATGTGGGGACAAGCACAACAAAATGTAAGCGGCAGGGTCAGGGATGCCGTTACCGGATCGCCACTACCGGGAGTTACTATTATAGACAAAGCACATCCCGGCACCGGCACCATCAGCGCCCCCAATGGTTCCTTTCAGCTCCCCACCCGCACAGGCGCCATCCTACGGTTTCAACTGATTGGCTATGAAGCCCAGGAAGTCACCAACACCAATAACAGCTTTCTCACTGTCAGCCTGAAAACCACCGCCAAAGACGTAGACCAGGTAGTGGTAATAGGCTATGGTACGGCACGTAAGCGTGACCTCACCGGCACTATTGCCTCTATTAAGGGAGAAGAAATCGTTAACCATCCCGGATCCAATCCGGTGAGTGCCATACAAGGTAAGGTGGCCGGTGTTACCATTACCAACTCCGGCCGCGCAGGGGCCGCACCCACGGTACGCATCCGCGGCGTAGGCTCTATCACCAACACCAACCCGCTGTATGTGGTAGATGGGGTGTTTCATGATAACATCGACTTTCTCAATACCGGCGATATTGCTTCTATGGAAATCCTGAAAGATCCTTCCTCTCTCGCCATGTTCGGCGTACAGGGCGCCAACGGCGTGATTATCATCACTACCAAACGGGCAAGAACCGGCGAAATGAACGTTAATTTCAATGCATATGCCGGCGTACAGCACCTCGACAATAAAATAAAAGTCACCGATGCTACCGGCTTTAAAACACTGTACAACGAGCAGCTGAAAAATGTAAACGGCGCCCCGTTTGATTATAGTCTTTATACCGCCAACACCGACTGGCAGGATAAAATTTTCCGCGATGCCATGCTGCAAAGCTATAATCTTAGCATTTCTACCGGCACAAAAAACAACAGGGCTTATCTCAGCGCCGGCTACTACAACCAGGAGGGTATCCTGAAGTACGATGGCTTTAAGAAATTCATGCTGCATCTAAATGATGAATACCAGGTGAATCAGCATATTCGTGTAGGCGTAGACGTATCCGGCTCCCGCTGGGATCGTACCGGTGGGGAAAACAGCCTGATCTCCAACGCACTCATGGCAGCGCCTATTTACGCGCCTTACAATGCCGCTGGTGGCTACAACGCCTCCCCTTCTTTCCAGCGGGCGCAGGTAGGCAACCCGGTGGCCAATACCGAAATTCCGAAAGGTCACTCCCGCAACTATGGCTATCGTTTTGTTGGAAGCGCCTTTGCAGAACTAAAATTCCTGCAACACTTTACCTGGAAATCTGTGGTGTATACCGATCTGGGCTTCAACAGCTCCCGTGGCTACACGCCAAAATATATGGTCGGCGATTCTGCCCAGTACAATAATATTACCGGGGTGAGCATGGCCAAAACAGATTACCAGACCTTTCAGGCCGACCACACCCTGAGCTACGACAACGCTTTCCGCAGGCATCACCTGAACCTGCTGGCTGGCTTCACCGCCCAATACAAAGGCAATGACAATGTAAGCGGCTCCCGTCAGAGTACTTCCGTAGCCATCCCCGACAATCCTGATTTCTGGTACCTCAATACCAGCCCGGATAAAGAAAACCAGGTGAATGGCGGTGGCGGAGAAGAACAGGCGTTTAAATCGTACCTGTTCCGCGCCAGCTACGCCTATCATGACCGTTACCTGTTGAACGTATCGCTTCGCCGGGATGGTACCTCTAAATTTGGTCCCAATAAACGCTGGGGGAATTTCCCTGCGGCAGGTGCCGCCTGGGTGATTAGTGAAGAACCTTTTATGCGCACAGCTGTACCGGCCATCGACTTCCTCAAAATGAAAGTTTCCTGGGGCCGCCTGGGCAACGATAAAATTGGTAACTACCTGTTTTACCCCGTGCTGAACAATGCCAACAGCGCCGTATTTGGCGATAAACTCTATCCTGCTGTAGTACCGCAGTACATCGCCAACCCGGATATTCACTGGGAAGTGATGGCCGGCACAGATGCCGGTATAGAGCTGTCGATGTTGAAAGACCGCTTCTCCGTAGAAGCAGATTACTACCACCGTAAAACAAGTGATATTCTCGTTACACTCGATATTCCCGGCGCCATTGGTACCACGCAATCACAAACCAATGCCGGCACTATCCTCAACCGTGGCTTTGAATTTTCTGCCGGCTGGAAAGATATGATCGGAAAAAATGTACGCTATGCTATCAGCGCCAATGCCACCACTATCAAAAATGAAGTGCTGTCTATTGGTAATAACATTGGCTACAATATCACTAACACGCCTGCACGAACTATTATTGGCTATCCTATCGGTGGCTTTTACGGATACATACAGGATGGTATTTTTCAGAGCACGGAAGAAATTGAAAAATCGGCTCAAAGCAGTGATGTACGCCTAAAACCAGGCGACATCCGATTTCACGATGTAAATGGGGATGGTAAAATAGACGATAAAGACCGGACCTATATCGGTTCTCCTACCCCCAGCTTTGTATACGGCGCATCCTTTAGTGTAGGCTGGAAAGGCTGGGGACTGGAAGTAGAAACGCAGGGCGTGAGCGGCAACAAAATATTTATGAACCGCTCCCGTAACAAGTTTGCCATCCTGAACTACGAAACCAACCGCTTAAACCGCTGGACAGGACCCGGCACTTCCAACAAAGAGCCCATCATGGATGATACCCGTGGCTGGAATTTTGAACCTTCCACTTACTTCATTGAATCGGGCGACTACTTCCGCATCCGCTTTGTACAGCTGTCTTACAACCTTAACGCCTCCTACATGAAAGAGATGAAAATTAAAAGCTGCCGGATATTTGTGAACGCACAAAACCTGAAAACATTTACTAAAGCCAGCGGCTATACGCCGGAAGTAGGTGGTGATTCTCCTGTAAGATTTGGTGTAGATGAAACGACTTATCCGCTGCCCGCTACTTTCATGGCCGGTGTTAATCTCAATTTCTAATTTTTCAAACAGCACTTCATGCAACGCTATATAAAAAATTCACTGGTAATAATGCTTGCGGTTACCATGGGTAGTTGTGGTAAAGACTTTCTCGAAAGGCAGCCACAGGGCCGTTTTACAACGGAAACGTATCCGGGTGGTCAGTTCGAGCAGTACACCTATGGCATGTACGCGCAACTACGCGACTACAATGTACATGTAATGCCTTTCCTTGCCACAGCCGGTATCCGGTCAGACGATGCCGATAAAGGCAGCACACCAGCCGATGGCGCCGACCAGAAGTCGATGGACGAATTTACCATTGCTCCCAGCAACGGGCTGGTGAAGGCATACTATTCCGGTTTATATGCAGGTGTCAACAAATGTAATCTCGTACTGCAACAGGTAAATCTGGCGCAGGGCAACGTATCCGAAACAGATAAAAAAGTAAGCATCGCCGAAGCAAAAATGCTGCGGGGCTATTTTTATTTTAACCTGGTGCGTGCCTTTGGTGGCGTACCTAAAGTGGATTCTCT
>NZ_DATCVJ010000893.1:0-3463 GCF_036566945.1 Chitinophaga sp.
TCCGGGCCATATTCACAAATACTTTGGGATAGAACTCTATTTTTTCCAGGCTATCGATCTGGTAAGTGGGCGGCACTTCTTTGATGAGGGTACCGTCGCGGTCTATAAAGAGTACTCGTTTCATGCAGATACAGGTGTTTCTTTTTTGTTGAAAGTTTTCAATACCTCCAGCAGGTGCAGGTTTTCGGCGGGTGTGCCGATGGTAATACGCAGGCAGCCCATGCAGAGTTCTACTTTGGAGCGGTCGCGTACTACAATTCCTTTTTCGATGAGGTGATTGTAAATACCCTTTGCATCCGTGGTTTTCACCAAAATAAAACTGGCGTCGCTGGGATAGATCTCCAGTACTTCCGGCAGTTGTACCAGGGCAGCAGAGAGCAGATCTCGTTCTATCACTATTTCACGGATCCATTCATTTACCTGGCTCACGTTGTCGAGGGCCTGTAATGCCAGTTCGCCGGTAGCCTGACTGATATTGTATGGTGGCTTTACTTTATTGAAAGTGTTGATAATATCTTCACTGGCAAAGGCCATTCCTATTCGGAGTCCTGCCAGTCCCCATGCTTTGGACATGGTTTGCAGTACTACGAGGTTAGGGTATTCTGTGAGTTCCTGGATAAATGTTTTCTGACGGGAGAAGTTAATGTATGCTTCATCTATCACCACAATCCCTTCAAAATTATTCAGCAGTAATTCAATATCTGAGCGGTTGATAGAGTTACCGGTAGGGTTGTTGGGAGAACAGATGAAAATGAGTTTGGTATTTTCATCGATCGCCTGTTGCAGCGCGGGGATATCCAGCTGAAAATCTTCCGTGAGGCTCACTTTACGGATCACCGCATCGTTGATGTGGGCGCTCACTTCGTACATACCGTAGGTAGGCGGGCAAAGGACTACATTGTCCACACCGGGATTTACGAAGCAGCGGTATAGTACGTCTATGGCTTCATCGCTGCCGTGGCCGATAAAAATGTTTTGTGGTGGTACGCCTTTTACATCGGCCATTTTATATTTCAGCTTCCATTGCAGCGGATCGGGGTAGCGATTATAATTTACCGGCAGTGGTGATCCGAAATTATTTTCATTTGCATCCAGGAAGATGGTCGCCTCTCCTTTAAACTCGTCCCTGGCCGTGGAATACGGTACCAGTCTTTTTATGTTTTCCCTTACGAGGGTATCGAGATTGAACATATTAGTGATGATTATTAGTTATTTATAAGCTGGAATTCTCCAGCTGTTGCAATCTAACGCTGACGGCATTTTTATGTGCTTCCAGTCCTTCTGCCGCTGCCATGGCTTCTATAGTAGCGCCTATATTTTGCAGCCCTTCGGGAGAAATCTGCTGGAAAGTAATTTTCTTAACGAAGCTGTCCAGCGATACGCCGCTATAGGCCCTGGCATAGCCATTCGTAGGCAGCGTGTGATTGGTACCGGATGCATAATCGCCTGCACTTTCAGGGGTATAGTTGCCCATGAAAACAGAACCGGCATCGGTTACCTTATCGGCGATATTTTCCGCTCCGCTGCAAGCTAAAATCAAATGTTCCGGTGCGTAGGTATTCAGCATTTCCAGGGCCGTATCCATATCGGCCACCAGGATCATTTTGCTGTTTTCCAATGCCGCCGTAGCAATGCCTTTGCGCGGCAGTTTTTCCAGCTGTGCATTAAGGGCATTGGTCACGTCGGTGATCACTTTTTCGCTGGTGGTCACTAATACCACCTGGCTATCAGGACCATGTTCCGCCTGCGATAACAAATCGGCCGCCACAAAATCGGGGATACAGCTGTCATCTGCCAGCACGGCCACTTCAGAAGGACCAGCGGGCATGTCGATAGCCACACCGCTTTTATTGACCAGCTGTTTGGCACAGGTGACATACTGATTGCCGGGACCAAAGATCTTATACACCTGTGGCACCGTTTCCGTACCGTAAGCCATCGCACCAATGGCTTGTACGCCACCAATGGTAAAGACTTTCTCTATGCCTATCAATTGCGCCGTATACAAAATTGCGGGATGCAGTGAAGGCGTGCAGAGCACTATCTCCCTACAACCTGCTATCATGGCTGGTATACCCAGCATTAAGATAGTAGAAAACAAGGGGGCAGAGCCACCGGGAATATATAAACCTACTTTTTGAATAGCTACCGGTTTGCGCCAGCATTGTACGCCGGGCATGGTTTCTATTACCTGTACCTTTTCCTGCTGTGCGCGGTGGAAGGTGGTAATATTTTTAGCGGCCTGTTGTATCGCTGCTTTCAGTGCGGGTTGCAGCGTTGCTTCTGCCTGCGCAAAAGCGGCGGCTGGTACACGTATATCCTCCAGCGTTACCTTATCAAATTCGGCCGCAAATTTTTTAATGGCCTGGTCTCCGCCGCTGCGTACTTCCTGCAGGATATCGTTCACTTTTTTTTCCAGTGCCGATGTATCCATCACAGGCCGTTGCAACAGGGTATTCCAGGTACTTTTATCAGGAAATCTGGTTGTTTGCATCGTTTACGCAGTTTTTTTAGATCACCATTTTTTCAATGGGCACTACCAGGATACCTTGTGCACCGGCCTCTTTCAGGCTTTCGATGATATCCCAGAAATCATTTTCATTCAGTACAGAGTGAACGGAGCTCCAGCCAGCTTCTGCCAAAGGCAGTACTGTAGGGCTTTTCATACCCGGCAATAAACCAATGATTTCATTCAGTTTATCATTGGGTGCGTTGAGCAAAATGTATTTATTATTCTTTGCTTTTCTCACCGCCTGAATACGGAATAATAATTTATCCAGCAGCAGTTGTTGTTCCGGTTTCAGGTTATGACAAGCTGCCAGCACGGCTTCTGACTTCAGCACTGTTTCCACTTCTTTCAAACCATTCATGAATAAAGTAGAGCCGCTGCTCACCAGGTCACAGATAGCATCTGCCAAACCAATACCAGGTGCAATTTCCACTGATCCGCTGATTTCATGGATTTCCGCAGAGATACCATTGCGTTGCAGGAATTCTTCCACTATCACAGGATAGCTGGTCGCAATTCTTTTGTTGTGCAGGTCTTTCACGGAAGTGTAATCCACTGATTTCTCCACGGCCATCGACAAGCGGCATTTTCCGAAGCCCAGCTTCTGAACAATATTCACTTGTTTTTGTTTTTCCAGCACTACATTTTCGCCTACAATTCCTATGTCTGCCACACCATCTTCAATGTATTGCGGAATATCATCATCGCGCAGGAAAAACACTTCCAGCGGGAAGTTGGTCGCTTCTGTTTTCAGTTTATTAACACCGTTGTTAATATCGATACCGCATTCCTTCAATAACTTGATGGAATCATCGTGCAGGCGGCCTGACTTCTGGATTGCAATTTTCAATTTCATCCTGGTAAAAATAAAAAAGGGGCTTACCTCTCCGGTAAGCCCCTGTTGATGATTTAATATAGTGATATACACATTATCATCCCAGCCTACCGCGTTGG
>NZ_DATCVJ010000894.1:0-8372 GCF_036566945.1 Chitinophaga sp.
GATGAATGCACTATTGGCGATGTTCAGACTACAAGGTTTCCAACCGGGTACACCAACATATGATTACATGGTCAACCAGATTATTGCTACTGTGCAGGCAGCCGGCTACTACAGCATTTGGGCATATGTTTTCTTCCAGAAATCGCCTCCTACCGTACCGGCTTCAGTATATACGTCGTTCAAAAATGCAACAACAGATCCTACTCGTCCGCAATTCTATTTTCCTGGCACCAATGCTGCCAACATGCCTTAAAATAAAATCCATGAGACCTGTCAATAAAATTTCTCCTCATATACAGCAGTTACAACAGCAGAACGGACCGGTAAAAACCAGCACCGTTACAAATGCTTTGATAGATACCATCGGCAACTATTGCTCCTATTGTGAAATGATGCTCAGCGGCTATCATGTGGAACACCTGCGGTATACTGCCACCTGGCCGGAAAACGTGAACGTTTCCATGTGGGATGATTTGCTGCTGATCTGCAACGACTGCCGGAACAATATCCGCGTGCCCGAACTCAATACACTCAGTGCAGATGCGCTGCTGTGGCCCGACAGAGATATGTCCTTCAACCTGTACAACAGTCCATTGCAATATGAACTGCGTCCGGTAAAATATGTGGTCGTTAACACCGACGGTGATCGGATACTGGAACAGGAAATGGAACTGGTCTTTGTGGTGGCTAATCCGGCGGCAGCAGCAACGCTCTACCAAAAAGCCTTTAACACCATCAACCATTTCCAGCTGAATATGCAACTGGAATATTACGATGCTGCTACCAATGAACTACGTATACCCGAGACCGTGCATCTGCAACATGCCGACAACCGGATGTTCAAACGCACCAAAGCCTGGCACGAAGCCATGCGCGCAGTGGAGGGCTTACGAGGGATGGACAGCCTCCCCGATAAATCAGAAAACCATTCCGCACTCCGGCAAATGCTGGTAGACCAGATAGCCATGACGGCCTGGTATTCCGGCAACTGGTCGGTGTGGATGACCGTACTGCATCAGCAAACAAATGATGCGGCACTTACACAATCCGTATTACTGAGTACCGCACATCCTTTCCCAGGAACGAGAAATGAAAACAACCGTTTATTCATCGCAGAATAAACAGCCTCAACACCATGAAGACAAACATAGCTATAACACCGGTGACTAATCCACGGATTCAGCAATTGCAGCAGAAAATCACTTCTCTGCAGGCGTTCAGTGAGGCATCCCTTGAATCCCCCGATATTATCAAACTGCTCAAGCAGCTGATCAATACAGATAGTATCCCACTCACCGGCACAACATTCGGCAATCCGAACGACAACGCGCTGCAGGTAACGGCTACCGCTACCCTGTTTAATCTGCAGATAAAAATCAATACCGTTTTTACGGTAGATGAAAACAGCAAATTGTCTATGACGATGAATAGCTATGCGGATCTGTCTATGACGTTGAGTGCTATATACGAAGCGGGTCTGGTGCCTTCCAGCAAGACCCCGGGACTGATACCTGCGGTCCCCATCGACGGACTGTCTTTCGTATTCGAATCCGCTGCCGCAGCCTTCACCCTCACCGGCACCGGAGAAAAATGGTCCTTCCTGGGCTATACCAGCCTTTACGTGGATGCACCTACACTTCGTGTATCCAATACCGTAAGAAAGGAAGGAAATGCATATCAATGTATCGCCAGCGGCACGCTTGTCAATACAAAAGGTACCGTAAACGTTGCCATAGAAATAGGATTGCCGATAGGCGTAAGCGGATGGTACCTGGCACTCCCCAAACCTACCCCACTGAGCAACGGCGTGGCTATCCTGGATGAATTGACAGGTATTTCCATATCAGGCATACTGCCGGAACAGTTTATTACGATATTGGAAAACATTGAGCTGGACGCATTTTATGTAGGATTTGATCCGCTGGAAAAATCCCTCAGCATAGTGCAGGTAATGGTGAGCTCAAAAAAACCATGGGAGATTGTAAAGGATCAACTCATGATTGAAGAGGGCATCACCCTAACGTTGACGGGCCAACGATACAATGCAGCAGATCCCCTCAACTTTTCCGGTAGCATCAAAGGTACCGCTGCCGTGAATTATGCCAACCCGGAAGAGAAAGTACAGGCAGCTGCCACCATTCCTATTCCACTCACAGATGATTGGGATATTACACTGAAGAACGATAACGCACCGCTGGGCATTGGAAAACTCATTGCCATTGTTCCCGGTGTAAAAGGTTTCTTACCGAAAGGACTATACGAAAAACTCAATGAAATCGTATTGGAATACCTGACCATACGCTTCAGATTTCAAAATGGTTTCTCGTTTACCAAAGTAGCATTTGCCATCCACTCCGCTAACGAGTGGACGCTACCCATGCTGCAACAAGCCATTTACCTCGACAAAAATTTCAGGCTGGCCCTGGATATACCACTACCCTACACCGCTGAAGGTACCAGCGGCGAACTGGGGGGCGTATTGCAGCTGGATGACGGCAACGTATCTATTCCGGTAATGCTGTCTAAAATACCGGAACAAAAGAATTGGATACTGAGCGTGACAAGTGAAGAAATTCCACTGCCCTCGATCAGTTCTCTCAGTGGCATCCTCGGCAACAATGCGCTTACCTCAGCATCTCCGCCGGGCCTCATGCAAATTGGTGATTTTGTTATCAACGACCTTGCTCTTTCCTGGCAATTTGGAGAGGTATCCAAACTACTCCGTTTTGCTTTTACCATACAATCCACGCCGGACTCTCCGGCCTGGAACCTTGTACCAGGCTACTTTGAGCTAACAGACCTGCTGGTGTCTCTGGCCATCAACAATACCTCTGTCAGCGAAAAAAATATTTCCGGCCGCATAGAAGCCACGGTTACCTGGATACTCAATAAAACAACCAACAAGAAACTGGTGCTCGGCATGTCCGCCACCAAGCCATCTTCCATTGCTCCCTGGAAGTTTGCCGGTTCCCTGGAAGAAGAACTGGAACTGAAAGCGCTCCTGCTGGCACTGCATATGCCGCCATCGGTAGTAGACATTCTTCCCGGCCTGAAGATCACAGAATTTGATCTGTCCATTGAACCATCTTCCGGTTCCTTCTCCGTGGCGATGGCCATTGCGCCTACCGATACATGGACCATCCTCACCATCGGCAGTATGAACCTGCAAATGGATAAGATAGGTTTTTCAGTAGAAAAGTATGATGCCTTCCTGGATATGGCCGCCAACGGCTCGTTTAACTTCGGTACCGAAAGCCGTCAGGTCATCATCGCGCTGGCAGCTGCATATAGCCAAAAAAGCTGGAGCTTCTCCGGTAGCCTTGATAATACAGGCGCAGACGGTATCACTGTCAATGAAGTACTGGCCAAATATATTCCAGGCATTGACGACAAAAGTATTCCACAGGTCCTCATCAGCCAGATTAATGTGGCTATGGCAAAAGGCACTACGGAAACCGATACGCCCTACAATACACTCGACTTCACGCTGGGCGGCAGTTTGACGCTATTCGATAAACTGACCATTAAAGCCAATGTGGATCTCCAATATGATTCCAGGATAACAGCCAGTCCTTATAACGGTACCAAAGTGCAGGGTACGGTGCTATTCGGCGGCATTTCCTTTGAGGCGGTAGCTACCTATGCCGGCGGCGCTTTCAGTCAATTCAGCTTCCTGCTCACCTTTAAGGATATTATCGCCAAGGCAGATGTGACTAACAACGAAAAGGAACTCCGATTCGAATTCGGCCTGCAGTCCACCGATCCCAATAAACCACTATCGCTGGGCGATGTGATTTCCAGTCTCGTGGAAGCCGCTACCGGAGAAGTAGCCGTCATTCCGTCGCCATGGAATTTCATCAACAATATTCCGATTAACAACATCAATTTTGTTTTCCAGCAGGATAAACTCACCAATCAAAAAACAATAGGACTGGTATGGCCGGCCAACATCAACCTGGTATTTATAAATATCCAGGAACTGAGCCTCCTCTATTCCCCTGATCCCAACACCAATAATGGCCCGGTGATGTTCAAGGTCACCAAAGGTACTTTCCTGGGTATGCCCATTGATCAGTTGCAACCGGCGCAACGACCCGACTGGGACTTGCGCGATCCTGCGCAGGCGCCTGCGGTTCCTGGATTTGGTAACAGTACCTTCAAGTTACAATTCCTCGGCATCGGCAACCAGATCGGCATCATTCAGCCCAAACCTGCTACCTCTGTATCGCAGGCCATTACCAATCTGGCCGACGCATTCAAAGAAGATAGCAGCGGCGGAAAACTCCCTCCATCCCTGTATTTCGACAAGAACAACGGCGTATTATTTGGTGCCAAATTCCTGATCGTAGAATACATACAATTCAACATCGTATTTTACGATCCGGTAATGTATGGTATATCCATTGGCGTTACAGATGGTAAATTCAAGAACCTTTACTTCGAAATTCTCTACAAGAAAATAAACGATAATGTAGGTGTATATCAGATAGACCTGGTACTGCCCGACTTCGTGCGTCAGCAACAGTTTGGCGCCGTGGCCGTGACACTACCAGCCATCACACTTTCTATTTACACCAACGGCGATTTCATTATAGACATGGGCTTTCCGAAGAACGGGAATTTCTCCCGTTCATTTGGACTGGAGCTGTCGATCTTCACCGGCTCCGGTGGATTCTATTTTGGTAAACTCAGTAACGATACCGCTACCATGCTTCCCAAAGCAGACGGGCAGTTCAATCCTGTGATCATTTTCGGCATCGGCATCCGGGCAGGCATCGGCAAAAACATCGATAAGGGTGTGCTGAAAGCAGAGCTGAGTCTTACTATCCAGGTAATACTGGAAGGCGTTTTGGCCTGGTACAAAGCCAATCCTACCGCACTTGTGAAGGCATCGCAGGAAGAGCTGTATTATCGTGTACAGGCACAAGCTGCGCTGGTAGGAAGGATTTACGGAGAGATAGATTTCGCTATCATCAGCGCCTCCCTGGAAGTGATGGTGCGCATCGCCGCCCAACTGGTGCTCGAAGCATACCGGCAATCGCTGGTGACCTTCACCGCAGAAGTATATGCCGCGGTGAAAGTGCGCATTAACCTGGGACTGTTCAGCATCAGTATCAGTTGCTCTTTCCGTACTACTATTTCAGACAGCTTCACTATCGGCGCCAATACCACTGCACCATGGGACAAAGGAACCATGCTGGATCGCAGCGCTTACTTTACACCACTGGATATGGTAAGAGATATAGACATTCCAAAAATGGACTGGGTAGCTCCCATGACTTATCCGAAAGAAAAACTGAACCTGCTGTTTATACCACAGTTATCTGTGAAATACAGCGACAGCGATACACCAGGTAAAGTACCGGTGGGCATCTCCCAACTGTATATCAGCAATCAACCTAAATCCGCCAACAATACCGATTTCACAGTATTAAGCCGCGCTTTCCTGGCATGGATATTCAATGCCTATTTTAGCGCCAAACAGGAACAGGAGCTGAATATCCTGGATCAACCGGTTGGCATCGACGACGTGAATGCGATCTTCGCGTACTTCTCACAAACGCAATTCACTACCGGTGAAGCGGATGCCATTCCACTGGAAGATATGTATGAACATTTCTTCCCGCAGGCATTTACGGCCGTGGCCATTACCACCCAGAAAGCTGACCAGGCGGCCGCTTTCAACGAAACGGCCCTGGAGGTAGGATACTTTCCGATCATTCCTTTACTTGAAATGACGGTGAGCGGACAGGAAACGGTGAAGTTCAGTGAAAACGGCGCCTGCACCCCGGCATACCTGCAATACATCAAACAGTATTTCACCGATATGCAGGTACAGGCCAAAGCGCGTCAGGTGCAGGAACTATTGAGAGAAGATGACAGCGTGACCATGGCCGAATTCCTGTTTAGCGATTATTTCAACATGATGGCTAAATCAGCCTTGCAGGATATCATCAACGGATTCAAACAAACCACACTGCATAGCGTTACCGGAGATACTTTTACGAAGATCGCCAAACGTTATGCACACTATGGCGTTACCGCCGAAGGACTCGCATTCGCCAACCGTCATCTGCCACTGAATGCCGGGGCTAAAGTACATATTCCGGCTTTCCGGCATCGCCTCCGCGATAACGAACAGCTGAAAGATTTACTACAGCAATTGCCCGGTGCAGATAATCTCCAGGTAACAACAGAGGGCATAGTGGAGGTACCTTCGTTCGTATACAGTGTACCAGATACGGAAACGCATACACTCTACACCCTGGCCGGCAAATACAATATAGCACCCGATATTTTTATCCGCCACAACATCAATCAGCCGGATCTCTTCCCTACAGGCACCGGACTGCTGCATGCTTTTGTGGCGACCAAAAAAGTCAAGGAGATACTGGATGAATTACAGGCAGGTCCACAATTTAACCTCTCCAACCTGGGAGGTACGGTATCACGGTTTTTCCTGCATGGCCTGCGCATTCCCAAAGCCATCAACGACAAGTCACGTATAGGACTATACGAAGCTTCCTGGCAACAGTTTAACCTGACAGGCACCGTACTGGGTCAGACGGTGAAACTGGCGCCGGATAAGGCGCGCGCGTGGCTCAATCTCGGCGATACCGGCTCGCTGCTATTTGAATTTAACCAGGCGATGTCCGATGCGGTAGCCGCCCTCCTGAAATCACAATGGGTACCGGGCGTTACGCTGGATGCCCAAACTGATGTTCGCCGTTACCGCCTGCATCCTAAAACATTTGCACTGGCGAACAGCTTTACCTGGCAAAATCCTAATGCACAGCAGCGTAGTAATACTTCCGGCAACAGCTACATCTGGACCTTCCCGGCGCAGCTGCAACAATATCTCAGCGCGCATCCCGGTATTCCTTACCAGCTGCTGGTACAATCTGCCAGCACCGCTTTCAGCCTGGAAGATGAAACAGTGATGAAGCCGCTGTATTGGAGTACATCCGTTACCGTTAGTATCCGGCAGGTGCCAGTGGCAGCCATGCCCGGTAGCTATCTCGATAATGTATATGTAGTGGAAGGATGTGGAGAAGCAGACGGACAGCTGCTGCAACAACTGCTGCTGGCCACTACACCGCCCATCGCTAACCTCGATATCCTGTTTGCCGACAACACCGCAAAAAATACCGACGGTGAACCGGTCAACGGCCTTATATCGAATGCACTCAGCAAGTATAAAACCTTCCTGTTGCAAACCAACTTCTCCACAGTATCCAATCCAGGGCTGTCTGCTAAAAACCTAACAGCAACAACCGCCAACAACCTGCTGGGCATGGATGCACCCACGTTCTTACGTTTCCTGTGGGAATGTTCTATCGTGCGCTCCGGTGGTTATTACCTGCACTATAGTAATGCTACCGGCGGCGGACTACCAGGATATATTTTTGATGAAGAAGGTAAAGGCACTATCACCATACTCGTATCTTATAACATTCCGGCAGATAGCGCCAGCAGCGGGTTTATTCTGCCGAAGTATGTCAACAGCGTAGTGGTGGATACTAAAACAGATCCTGCACAGGATTCCGTGTATGCAGGCATCGCACTCACCAAAGCCCAGGCCGATAATTTTGATCCGGTACTGCAAACCATACAGGCGACCATTCTGCCAGGAACAGGCATGTTCAAAGGACAACGGGTGAACCCTGCCACCTTACAATCGAGCAATCTGACGGAGAGCGCTGATCAACAACTGAGTGAATTATTCCAGCTGATGGAATACCGTATTGACGCCAGCACTGGCGTATTCCGGCAAACAGATTATGCCCTGCCTGCCGGTCCGCTGGATCAGAAAGACGGTGTAAAAAATAGCGTTGGCGCCATCTCCGCACAACCAGACGATGATACTATCTGGCATTATGGCGGCGTAATACCCATCTATCCCTTTGCAGAACCGGTACCTGTTAACGGCAAACAAACGGACCCCTATGGGGCCAATGGCAAAACAGCGACCATCAGCTTCAACTTCCTGGATGTATTCGGCAACACGCTCCTGAAGGAAGATAACGGGAAGATACAGCAACAGATTACACCGGGGTATACGGATCCGGTGATCGGGATAGACCAGTGGATCAACATCGCCAGAAATTATACGATCTCGACAGATGCTACCACCCAAAAACCAACATTAAGTATTCAGTTAGTGCTGGGCGTGGACCGGTATAAAAATGCGAAACAGCCATTTGAACTCGCACAGCAGGACCTCAAAGTGTATCGTCAGATAGCCTTCCAGCTGGCGCAACCCGGCATCGCGGTCAATGTAACCACGAGCCTGGGCACGCTGGAAACCCCGGCTATAACAGCGTTGGCAGCATTGCAGGAATATGTTAGCCGTATCATTGGTTTCCTGGAAA
>NZ_DATCVJ010000895.1:0-9962 GCF_036566945.1 Chitinophaga sp.
TATTGCTCCTCCTGTTTTAACCGCAGCTTGCGGACGAAGGTGCTGATGCCCGCAATAAGTAGCACCGTGGCCAATATCGCTATCAGCACCGGGAACAGCCAGGTACCACCTATATCATAACAAAGCTTTTCGATGCTCGTCATCCGCATGCTGCCACCACCTGCTTCCCAGGCAATCAATTCCCGGTACCTGATAAAGGCAAAGATGTAGAAGCCCCCACTGAGCACAATCGTCCATATCAATGTGGGCCAGGGGCTTTTTGACAGGCTGTTAACGTATTCGTAATCGCTGTCATGCACCGTTACTTTTTTCCGGGGTTGTTGTTCTTGTTCCATCAGCGGTAGTTATTTATCAGGACGAACTATTTTGGAAATCCTGCCGGGAGAATCATCTTCCTTATGCGGAACAATGGAAAAGAAATTATACTGTTTCAGGCTTTTCAAAGATATGGTCACAGGTGTTTCACTGAAAGTAGTGGTTTCATCTTTCAGGTCGTCCCAGAAGCCGGAAGTATATTCATTGATAAAATGATCTGGTGTACTTACCCTGCTGGCATTGCCCTGCGCGAGTACGATGTTATCTCCTTCAATTTTAATCACTTTAAACAGGGCATACACATTATTGGTAGTAGTGGCACTGTTCTCCGTACGCACCAACGTACCGCCTGTGCTGGCATAAAAAATATCGCCCGGATGCGGATCGGCCACATATGCCGCCAACTCCTTGTCGCTGGTCGATTTTCTGTGCTTCGTAAATTGAGCTACCACCGCCAGCACCGCAATAAAGGCAGGAATCACGATCATCCCTCTCCACATCCGAAGCGGTGTTTTGGTGGTGGCTTTCAGCTCCTTATATTTTGCGGTAATTTCAGGGGTCCACTTTGCTGCGGGAATTCTTTCTCCGTTATCACAAAAGGCTACGCCATATTTCAATGAAGGCATCATAGGTCCTACAAACCATATGTAACGCTGCAATACAGCAATGGTAACGCCTTCCCCACCACCATTTGCCTGCGGACAGGCTAATCCGGGGTAGTGTTTTCTGGTATGTTCTACGGATCTGATCTGGTAAACAATAAACATAAATAAACGGGTTGTTTGTTACAGTTTTTCAATATAGTTCCACCTGGCAAGGTTACAGTACATGAAGGGCCAGGCATAAAAGGGTATTACAAATCAATGGCAATATTCCGGAATTGTTAACAAACCAGCAACTATTCCTCTCATCATTTTTCTCAATGGGCATAGGCATCCCATACTGCCTTTGCGATTTTGGCAATAGTAGCATCGCGTTCTTCCTCTGTAGCTCTTGCATCCGATACAAATACGGTCACGGCTATATGATTTCCGTTGGGGAGAGTAATCACGCCTATATCATTGTGTGCCGCGGTAATGCCTTCAACCGTCCAGGAAGTACCGGTCTTATGCGCCACTACAGTACCTGCCGGCAACAATCCTTTTAATCTTTTAGCACCGGGGCCGGAGTGGCTCATCAGGTATAGCAGGTAACTCCTGCTGCTATCCGATAATATGGGCATGGTATAAAACTTTTCGAGCAGCTGTGTCATCGCCAATGGGGTTGACCAGTTTTTGTACTGTGTTGCCGGTTCATTGCGCTGTACCTGCGCTTGTTCTGTAGTAGCGATATTGATTTGCTTTACCCCTAATCCCTGCACATATGCATTCACTTTTGCCGGGCCTCCCATTAGCTTAAACAGGATATCGCAGGCACTGCCATCGCTTTCGCGGATGTTATAGTCCAGCAGCTCCCTCAATGTTAAGGATACATTACCATGAGGGTATTTTTCGCGGATGGGGCTATGGCCATCTGTGGTCAGATCTGATTTTAAGATCTTGATGGGCTGGTCGATCCGAAATTTGCCGGCATCTACCTGTTTCAGCATGGCCATGGCCACCGGGAATTTATACACGCTCTGCATCGGAAACTTTTCGTCGCGGTTAAACGATACGGTATCATTTGTTTCCAGTACCCGGGCATACACGCCTACTTTTCCTGATATATTTCCGGCGATGTCAGCGATTTGTTGCCGGAGGGTTTGCTGTCCCGAGGCGTTGGAAAAAGAACAGCTAAAAATGGCCACTATGGCGCATATAAACAATGAATTTCTTTTGATCATATCGTTTGCAATAAAAATATAACCACTAATATAAAGCATAATTCAGCGGTTGCCGGCAATTTTACATTTAGAATTTCGCCTCCTTAATATTATTTTAGGCTCCAAATAGAGACGAAATTGAGCAAACCGATACTTGTTATAAAATTTGGAACGGCGTCCATCACCCATCAGAATGGTGATCTGGACGAAACGGTGATTGCCGGCATTGCGCGGCAGGTGGCCGCTTTACACGCAGATCATCATATTGTGCTGGTATCTTCCGGCGCAGTGGCGGCGGGTAAACAGTTTTTGCGCCATTACAATGGCACCATCAGTGAGCGTAAAGCCGCTGCAGCAGTGGGTAACCCGCTGTTGCTGAATAAATACAGCCGCTACTTTGCCCCTTACAATATTGCAGTAGCCCAGAGTTTGTGTGAACGGCAGCATTTTTCCGACCGGGATCAGTTCCTGCAGCTGAAACGTACCTACGAGGAGCTGTGGGCCAGCAATATCATTCCTATTGCCAACGAAAACGATGTGGTGAGCAGTCTGGAACTGAAATTCTCCGACAACGACGAGCTGGCCACCCTCATTGCCGTAGGCTTTGGCGCCTCCCTCCTGCTGTTCAGCACCTCCGTAGCCGGCGTACTGGACAGAACCGGACAGGTAGTACCGCAGATAGATGTGATCGATAAAGCCGCCCTGGGACTGGCAGATAAAGAAAAATCCAGTCTGGGCCTGGGTGGTATGGTATCCAAACTCACCTTTGCCCGCCTCGCCACCAGGATGGGCATCCGGGTAGTCATATTTGGCATCCGTACGGAAGATGGGATACTCAATGCCATTGCAGGCAAAACGGGTACCTTGTGCCTCCCCCAGCCCTGCAGCATGCCGGCCCGCAAGAAATGGCTGGCCAGCGGTAGCCTGGTTACCGGCAGAATACAGATAGATGCCGGCGCACAACAGGCCCTGGAAAAACGTCATAGCCTGCTGGCAGTAGGCGTACAGGAGGTACTCGAAAAATTTGAATGCGGGGAAGTGATAGAAATCGTGAATGAAGATAATATCGCCATCGCCGTAGGCCGCGCGAAAATATCTTCCGATGTACTCGACACCAAACACAAAGCGCAAAACACCGAAGTGGCACATGCTGATGATATAGTGTTGTTGTAAACCAGGTGCTGCTTAAAAAAGTAAATAATATCATGCAAACAATACAACCCTTACTGGAAAAGGCGCAACAGGCAGGCGTATCTATACGTACCCTGCCCGATGCACAGAAACAGGCCCTGCTTCGGCAACTGGCCGCCGTGATCCTGATACAGTCGGACAATATTACCATCGAAAATAAAAAAGACCTGGACCGCATGCCGGATGAAGATCCGAAAAAGGACAGGCTCCTGCTCACCCCCGCACGTATCCGAAACCTGGCTTCCAGCCTGGAAGATATTGCCAATCTGCCGGATCCCGCCAATGTACTGGTACTGGAAAGGACGCTGGATAATGGTTTGCTGGTACAAAAGAAAACAGTTCCCCTGGGCGTAGTGGGCGTGATTTATGAATCAAGACCCAACGTTACCGTAGATGTTGCCGCGCTTTGTATCCGCTCAGGCAACGTATGTGTGCTGCGCGGTGGTACCGATGCTTTTCATACCAACACCATCCTGGTGCAGCTGATACAGGAAGTATTAAAGAAGTTTAAGGTAGATGAACATGCCGTACAGCTGCTGCCTACAGACCGTAACCTGGTAACGGAAATGCTCACCGCGGTAAAATATATCGACATCATTATTCCCCGTGGCTCTGAACAGCTGATCGAATTTGTAAGGTCCAATTCCAGGGTACCGGTCATTGAAACCGGTGCAGGGGTATGTCATACTTATGTGGAAAAAACAGCCGACCTGCCGCAGGCCGCCAATATTGTCACCAATGCCAAGGTATCGCGTCCTTCCGTATGTAATGCGCTGGACACGGTGCTGGTAGATGAAGCCGTGGCGGCGGATTTCCTGGCACTGCTGGCACCACAGCTGCTGCCTTACGCGGTAGACGTATATGCGGACCCGTTAGCCTTTAAACTCCTGCAACAAAATAATTACCCGCACCTCTTTGAGGCGCAGCCGGAAGATTTCGGTCGCGAGTTTTTATCCCTCAAATGTTCGGTAAAAATAGTGTCCGGTACATCGGAAGCATTGTCGCATATACAAACATATTCTTCCCGGCACTCCGAGGCCATTATTTCCCGCGACACAGCGGTGAGTGAGCGTTTCCTCAACGAAGTAGATGCAGCGGCAGTATACGTGAACGCCTCTACGCGATTTACAGATGGAGGTGTATTTGGTTTAGGTGCGGAGATAGGTATTTCTACCCAGAAACTACATGCCCGCGGCCCGTTTGCACTGGAGAAGCTGGTAACGGAGAAATGGTTTATTCACGGCGATGGGCAAGTGAGGGGGTAAACACGCGGAGGGGATCGCCTTCGGCGATTGTCTTTTTCAGGATTATACTGATGTAGATGATTTTCCGGATTTTGTTTTTTTTTAATTTAAATGATGTGGGGAGATAAAAGCGAATATCCGCTATTATCTCCCCACATCATTTACATCTTCCAAAATCATAAAAACAAAAATCTGGAAAATCATCTACATCAGTATAATCCTGAGTAAGACAAAACTCGCTTAAGCTACTGTAATCTGCCCATTCAAATACACATCCTGTATGGCATTCAACAACGCCGCTCCCTCTACCATAGGGCGCTGGAACGCCTTACGGCCGGAAATCAGCCCCATGCCCCCGGCTCTCTTATTGATCACCGCTGTACGTACGGCTTCTGCCAGATCAGCATCCCCTTCGGAAGCACCACCGGAATTAATCAATCCCATACGTCCCATATAGCAATTGGCTACCTGGTAACGGCAAAGGTCAATCGGATTGTCGGATGTTAACTCCGTATAAATGCGTTCATCGAGTTTACCATAGGAAGATGAACCTGTATTCAGGGCTTTATAGCCACCATTAACTACCGGCAGCTTCTGTTTAATAATATCTGCCTGGATGGTCACACCCAGATGATTGGCCTGCCCGGTAAGATCGGCCGATAAATGATAATCTACATCCTTTTTAAAAGCATCATTGCGCAGGTAACACCAGAGAATAGTGGCCATACCCAGTTCATGCGCCCTTTCAAACGCCCGGGACACCTCCACAATTTGCCTGTCCGACTGCTCAGAACCGAAATAGATGGTAGCACCTACCGCCACCGCACCGATATTCCATGCCTCTTCTACCGTACCATACATCACCTGGTCGGCCCTGTTCGGATAGGTGAGCAATTCATTATGATTCAGCTTTACAATAAAAGGAATGCGATGCGCATAGTTGCGGGATACAGAAGATAACACCCCAAAAGTAGAAGCTACCGCATTGCAGCCCCCTTCTACCGCGAGTTTCACTATATTTTCCGGATCGAAATAAGCGGGGTATTTAGCAAACGATGCGCCCGCACTGTGTTCTACGCCCTGATCCACCGGGAGTATAGACATATAACCCGTACCTGCCAATCGCCCATGGTTAAACAGCTGCCCCAAACTACGCAACACCTGCGGGTGACGGCTGGATGGCTGGTAAATTTTATTCACCGTATCCGGCCCGGGCAGATGGAGCAAGTCTTTGCTGATCGTTTTGCTTTCATGTTGCAGCAGGGTATCACTTTCTTTTCCTAATAATTCGCTGATTTTTTCCAAGGATAACATAAGCTGACTTTTTTGGTACAACTAATTTAAGGATTTAATACCGCACTGACCGGAACATGAAAAGTTAATATCTTAGTAAGGCACCGGTCCTTTAGGACGCGGTTTGTCTTCCCGTTCTTCCGTTACCATTTCCGTGCCTTCAAATGCACCGCCGGAACCATCATGGATAATGGGTTCTTCCTTAATCACTTCTTCCTTTGTTACTGGCTTTTCTTCGTTGGGTTTGATACTTTTTTCCATAATAACAAATGTAACGATAACTTGTAAATCAGGTGTTTGGAGTCCGGACGAAAAAATAATCAGAATTTGACTTTCACAATAAATACTATAACTTTGAAAGAAGTGATCCGTGTAATCACTTAAACTATGAACACCCAGGAAAACAGACAGGCCACCGGCAACATAACCTCAGATGATCATTGGTATTAAAGGGATCTGATATTTAAATCTATAGCGCAAACCTACAACAATAAGCAACTTTCATTCACGTTTAAAGGCCAGCCTCATCTTATTGCTACTAAAACACCGTTACGGAAAATGAATTTATTGAAAAAAATCCCAGGTATTGCACCGTTAATTAATGCCGGCACTTCGTACGCGGAAAACAATGAAGAACGAAAAGGTGTTGTCATTGTCAACTGCCTGAGTTTAAGCACCGCTGCACTGGTATTCATTATTGGTTTCATCTTCGAATACCTGCTCAAATCGAATCTCATACTCATTCCGGTAATATTGGAATTCCTGGCATTTTCCAGTCTTGTTTATTTTAACCACATCGGTAAACTAAAACAAGTACGTGTAGCCATATACGTTTTACAATGTATCTGCGCCACTTACTTTGGCATGATCCTCGGACCGGTCATAGAAATACAATTGCTGATTGTTTTCCTGATCATGGCGGCTTACCTGATCACTGACAGTCCACGTATCCGCCGGTTATACCTGGGTGTATCGATTGCCATGCTTATACTAACTGAAATCAACTTCTACTACAATATCATTCCATACATTCACCTGTCGACCAATGCGAGCTTTCTTTTCCGATGGCTGGCAATGACAGGTATCCTCACCTTAATTCTCCAGGTCATCAATTTCTATGACCTGAAGAACAAGTCCTATCAACGGCAACTGGAAAAATCTGATCAGTCAAAATCCATATTCGTAAAACAGATCAGTCATGAAATTCGTACCCCCCTTAACGGTATATTTGGTATTGCACAATTGTTAAAGGAGGACATTGCCCAACACCCGGAGCATGAGCAGCTAAGCGCCTATGTAAATGATTTAATAGAGGCCTGCTACGATGCCCGGCTAATTGTTAATAATGTACTTGACCTGGCAGAAATCGAAAAAGGGAAAATGCACAACCTGCACGCCACCGCTTTTGAACTGGAACCGTTGTTAAACAGGATCGTCAATGTACACAAGTATGTAGCTGCTTCCAGAGAGGTGACTATCGCGGTGGAAATTGATCCTGAACTGCCTGCTGTGATCATGGGTGATGAAGTGAAGCTTAAGCAGATGCTGAATAACCTGCTATCCAACGCTATAAAATTTACAGAAAGAAAAACGACGATACAGGTAAAAGCTACCAGGCAGCAACAAAAATGGCTTTTATCAGTGCAGGATAATGGGAAAGGCATCAGCGAAGAAAAGCTGGAAAAAATCTTTGAGCCTTTTGTAAAAACAGAAGACCAGGAAATAGAAAGTACAGGGCTTGGCCTCTATATTACACATCAGCTGGCCGAACTGCTGAAAGGCAGTATCTCCGTAAAAAGCAGCCGAAAAAATGGCACTGTTTTTATCTTGTCACTACCTCTTCTGGCAGGCACGTTACCCAAAGCAAAGCCACCGGTGAGCAATGTTGATCTGCACGGCCTGAAGGCACTGGTGATAGAAGACAATCCAATGTCTCAAAAAATACTGGTAAAGTTACTGGAGGGTATGGGCGCCAATACCACCGCGGCGCAGGACGGGCTCGAAGGATTAACGGTAGCCCAGGATTTCCTGCCGGACATTATTTTTGTAGATGCCAATATGCCGGTGATGAATGGGGATGAAACAATAGTAGCCCTGCGTAAAGATCCACGCTTTTTAAACACGTTGATTATTGCGGTAACGGCGGATGGGTTTAATGATGACGGACAAACAATGATCCGGGCAGGTGCTAATGAGCTTATCCCAAAACCAATTGCTTTTGTGGAAGTAAGGGCTTTGCTGCGTAAGCATTTAGCCTCCTACCCGGTGATAGAACATTAATCGTTATCTTTTACCTTATAGCGCAAGGTGTCTTTCTCATACCAGGATTTATGTCCTGATATCAGCAATCCAAGATGATAAATAAAGTTCTCGACCATCGGTTTAAAGCTACCGAAATGGTCGGGAAGATGATCCCGTAAGCGAACAAACTCCGCTACATCCTGATTATGAATGGCAACGGCCTTCAGGTAAGCCTGTTCCAGTGTTATCTTCTCCTCTGCCTCGATAGTAAGTATGAGGTTCATCACATCTTTACCACGCTCCTTCTTTACACTGAAATAATCATTACACCAGGCAAGAATACGGCAAACCAATGCGGAGATACGCTGAATATGCGGGTGATAAAAAATATCATCCGGTAATGCAGTTCCAATCTGCAGTTCCACCAGGTCAATTAACGGATACACCAATACAGCCTTCTCCCGGATGGCCATGTAATCAGCCACTGAGGGATATTGCATCGTCGCTTTATAAGGCGCTTCCAGCTGCATTCCTTCAAATCCGCGATCAATGCTTGCTGTATAGCGGTTCATCCAGAATTCAGGCATTAACGCCAGCATTTCATTCCGTTGTAATCTCAGCTGATTAAACAGCTCATTGTCTGATGCCTCCAGCGGATACCCCTTCAAAATAGCAACAGCGCGCTCTCTTAGGGTCTGCAACTGGCTCATGGTACAATCTTCATAATAATCATCGTTCGACAATCCCCATAACAGGAAACGGCAGATGGGAGTGAGCTGCTGAAAATTGGCCACCGGATACATGCGTGCACCCATATGACCTACATTGGTTTCCCAATACTTGTACTTCTTTTGTTTGCTTTGAAAGTCGTACGGCAGGCTTCCGTACTCATTGGTGAGCCATTCTTTGGTGGCTGCCTCTATACTGTCGGCATGCTCACTTTTGAGGTCAGGGAACGGGTACTTCAATTTTGGAATAGACGAAATTACTGTCGACATAACCATTGGTTTTTAAAGTGAATAAATAAATGAATAAGTGCGTGTTATCTAATATATAAATTACATCTAAAGCGTCGCGAATGGCTCATATTTTTGTCAATTTTAGCAGCGTCCCGTAAATAACCCACTATTAACCCAGCCCTGATTTGTTTATATTTGTCCCCCGGAATGATTAAAAGATTCAATATGACCCAGATCGCTATTATCCGTCACGGTACCACATCCTGGAACAAAGCAGGCAAATTGCAGGGCCATTCAGACATCCCGCTGGATGAAGAAGGCGTGCAACAGGCACTGAAACTGGGGCAGCGGCTCGCCGGCGAACCCTGGGATCTTGTTTATTCCAGTCACCTGATCCGGGCCAGGCAAACCGCTGCGATTATTGCGCAGGAATTAGGAATAGACTCCGTAATAGAAGACAACAGAATCGGAGAAGCCGGCGGCGGCCTCATAGAAGGTACTACGGAAGCCGAACGTGTGGAGAAATGGGGCGCGTCATGGAAATTACTGGACCTGGGCATGGAAAGTAATGCATCAGTAGTTGGGCGCGGTGTTGCTTTTATACAGGATCTGCTGACAGAAAATTCCGGTAAAAAAATATTGCTGGTAACACATGGCAGCTTTATCCGTCAGTTGCTCGATGCGCTGTTACCCGCCATGCACCCCACTCCTGCCATGAAAAATACGTCTATCACCAGACTGCAATTCTCAAACGAAAACTGGCATTGCGAACTGTTTAACTGCGTTAGCCACCTGGATTAGCAGTACGAATTACGAATTACGAATTACGAATTACGAATTTAAGCGGAGATCATAAACGAAAAGATCATCCGCTATCATCTCCCCACAAATTCGTAATTCGTAATTCGTAATTCGTAA
>NZ_DATCVJ010000896.1:0-2627 GCF_036566945.1 Chitinophaga sp.
GCTGGGCAGCAGGTGCGCGCAGCTTTTGAGGTACCGAACCATCAGGTACTAATTTTTTTTTTGAAACCTCTCCGGTGCTGTCATCACTGACCAATGTTACCGCCTGTTGCAGATAGCACAACTTAATCAGGGCCATTTCCACATGTAAACGTTTATTACGTGCCATGCGGTAATTGATCTCTGTTTCGTTGAGCAGGTGCAGCGCAGTGATCAGGTAAGCAGGGCTTATCTGACCGGATAATTGCTTGTAGCGTTCTTTCAGGTTACCAGATACTTCTACAAGATGTAGTGCTTTGTCTTCCTTGCATAGTAACAGATTGCGCAGGAATTCCGCCCATCCGTTCAGGAAATTATCTCCTTCAAAACCTTTCTGTAAAATTTCATCAAACAGGAGCAGCGCGCTGGCTATATCCTGCTGTAATACGGAACCCATTACCCGGAAAAAATAATCATAATCCAGGATATTCAGGTGTTCCAGCGTATTCTGATAGGTAAGGTGTCCGCTGGTAAAGCTAACAATCTTATCCAGTGTACTCAGGGAATCACGCATACAACCATCGGTCTTCTGCGCTACCAGGTGCAGGGCGTCTGCTTCTGCCTCAATATGCTCTTTGGTACAGATTTCCTGCAGATGGTCTACCGTATCCTGAATGGTAATACGTTTAAAATCGAAGATCTGGCAACGACTCAGAATCGTCGGCAATATCTTGTGCTTTTCTGTGGTGGCCAGGATGAAAATCGCATATGATGGCGGTTCTTCCAGGGTTTTCAGGAAAGCATTGAAAGCCGAGGAACTGAGCATGTGTACCTCATCTATGATATAGATCTTATATTTTCCTGCCTGCGGTGCAAAACGCACCTGTTCCACCAGTGTACGGATATCATCCACTGAGTTGTTGGATGCAGCAT
The DNA here is from genome assembly GCF_036566945.1 of Chitinophaga sp. Taxonomy (GTDB): domain Bacteria; phylum Bacteroidota; class Bacteroidia; order Chitinophagales; family Chitinophagaceae; genus Chitinophaga. Next base: position 910 of record NZ_DATCVJ010000896.1, read on the forward strand.
CCAGTTCATGGATGTTGAAAGAACTACCCTCATTAAAAGATTTACAGGAATGACATTCGTTACAGGCTTCCCCATCCGGCTGCAGGTTCTCGCAGTTAATGGTTTTAGCCAGGATACGCGCACAGGTGGTTTTCCCTACTCCGCGTGGTCCGCAAAACAGGAAGGCGTGTGCCAGCTGGTTATTGCGGATGGCATTTTTGAGAGTGGTGGTAATATGTGCCTGTCCTACAACAGTTGAAAAGTTCTGTGGACGGTATTTACGGGCTGAAACGATAAAATTCTCCATATGACTGCTACGCTTTCGCGAGCGCCGAAAATACGCACAAATTCAGTAAGAGAAAAATGCACAGCAGGAACGGCGCTTTAACAGGGTCTTATTTCCCTGATTCCAATGTTAAAATAAATTCGAGGTACCCCTTTTTTAATAATATGATCCCATTGTTATAATGTTCCATCATAGCGGAACTGATTTCATGTAGCTCCTGTATGGCTACATAATCAGGGATCATGTCTTCCATAAAGGAACAATCCTGTTCCCGGAACTTTTTCAGCTTTTCGCCTAATCCTTCCGGAAAGGAACTATATAGTGGAGAGTTGCTGATGTTTTCCGCCATCATGCGAAAACTCCAGCATTCGGCAGATAATTCATCAAAAAGTGCCGGCATGGATTCCAGGTCATGTTCGCTGGTGTTGAACAGGAGACTGATACAATGTATGATCCGTATCACCTGGTCATTCAGCTGATGGCCGGTTTGCTGGTATTGTAATATCTGCTGGTATTTGTCTTTTAATAGCGCAGCGGAGGCCGGGCTTTTTTGCTGCGCAACGGTGTAGTGATACCGGAAGGCCTGCTGGTCATGTGTTTGCAGCCATTCCTGCTCTTCTGTTACTACAGCTGATAACATGCGGGCCAGCTGCCTGGCCCGGGCAGCACTGTATTTCTGCCCGTCAAATTCAAAATAGCGTGTCTGAAATTGCCCGCTGCTAATGGCTTGCAGGGTTTCCGCATCCTGGCGGTCACGGTAAAAGGTCCGCATACGGAGAATGATATCAGGGTGATATATCTCCCGAATACTACAGCTTTGCATTTCTGTTGGCAGTAGCAAACGGGTATAGTCCGCGGTCATTTCGTTGAACGGCCGGTTATCATAGTAGTCATTAAATACCTTTGGATATTCATATAGCCGGTGACGTTGGGACAATTCCGCAATGTAACTGGCCGGACTGATCTCAGTAAATGTTTCCACCGAAGGATGCACCGTGAAATTATATACCAGCGCCGTCATCTGCTCCTGTAAACATTCGGGGTCTTTAAACAAGTCCCAGGCGCTGCGGGTAATCTGTTTACACAATACATTCGTCTGCAGATAATGGGCTTCCCTGTCTTCCCGTGTAAGGTGAGAGGTCCACTGCTCCCGCAGCTGTACCCGGCTTTTCAGAAAGGTTTGAAAATAATTGTTTGTAATAACAGGTAGCCCGGCACTATCAAGTGAAAGATGGTTCTGGCCGGCGTAGTAATGAATGAGGGCACGCTGTACACTGAAAATATTGGAAAACCCTTCAGCCTTTTCTGCCAGATCAGGCAATTTATGGAAACAATGATCAAGACAATAGCCTCCCATTTCTAACCGGCGTAAACTGCTTATAGCGGTTTCGGTACTGGTAAGGCCCACTGCTACCGTATCTGTATAAAATTCCATTTCCCGGCTTTAGGCCAG
>NZ_DATCVJ010000897.1:0-4168 GCF_036566945.1 Chitinophaga sp.
CTGATTTGGGGATAGCGGCTATCTGGGCCTGCCTTCCATTTATAGCTGCCATTATTTACCTGCATAACTACACCCTGCTGCTCACTATTCCGGCGTTGCTACTGGCCCGCTGGTACCTGGTACGACTGATGCAGAAGTGGATTGGTGGTTATACCGGCGATTGCCTGGGTGCCGTGCAGCAGGTATCGGAAACTGTTATTTATTTATGCTTTTGTATTCTCACATGGAAATATACCTGATCCGGCATACCACACCGGCAATAGAAAGTGGTGTTTGCTATGGTGCGTCCGACGTGGATGTTGCCGCCGGTTTTGACGAAGAAGTGGCCAGGGTAAAGCCTTTGCTGCCTACCCAAAAAATGGATATTTACACCAGCCCGTTGCAACGTTGTGAAAAGCTGGCCGCGGCGCTGTTTGGCAGCGATTATATTAAAGACGACCGCCTGAAGGAAATGAATTTCGGCGACTGGGAAATGCTTCCCTGGGATAATATCAGCCGCACAGCCCTCCGCAAATGGGCCGACAACGTGGTTTTTGAACATATTCCTGGTGGAGAAAGCTACGAAGAACTATATACCCGCAGCATTGGGTTATTGGAGGAAGTGATTGCCAAAGGAAATGACGCCGTATTGGTCACCCATGGCGGAGTGATCCGGTGTATATTAGCGCATGTGACCGATACAGCACTGGTAGATGCCTTTGATATTTCCATAGATTATGGCCGGATTTCGCATTTACAGGTAGAAAACGGGGAGGTAAAAGTGATATTTTCTAATCTGTAACTACTTGCCAACAAGACAGTTATATTAAAATATTTAAATATCTTCCTAAAAAACAAAAAAACTGGTAAATCGTGCTAACTTTATGTTTGCATACACCGTATATAAAAGAACACAATTAAATCTGATATAATGACAACATCTTTTCTGAATATCCCGCTTTTATTTTTGCAGGAAATAGGTATCAAAGAATTGCTGCTGATAGCATTAGTAGTACTGTTATTGTTTGGTGGTAAGAAGATACCTGAGCTGATGCGTGGTTTGGGTAGCGGCATACGTGAATTTAAAGATGCCAAAGATGAACCATCAAAGAAAGGAAGCAATGCTGATGCTGACGCAAAAAGCTAATTGAATTCCTGTTATAAAAACAAAGGCAAATCGCTCATATAGCATGAACGATTTGCCTTTTTTAATGCCCGGTGATCAGGCGGCTAACTGCACATCTGTTGCGATTCCGGCAGCGCTTTTATTGTTCACTGATTCAAATCTTTTTTTAAAATACCAGGCAGCCACTATCATCATCACAATACCGGTAACGGATACACCGAGTACGGCATCCATGAAAAACTGACTCCACGACAGCGATACCCCGCTGAAATTTTTAAATAACATGACCAACACGCTCCCCAGATAACCGCAGGAATCGGCTACGTAAATAATGAAGCCTACGTTACTCACATATTTAAATACCGCAATCAGTCGTTCGAAGAAAATACAGTTAAAAGGAATATAGCCCATATACAGGCCAAGACCTGTTAAAGTCATCCACCATACCGGATCCAGGCGATGCTGTTTAAATAATAAAGTGCTGATGAAGGCAATCGCAAAACCGGTAATGACGATGAAATGATTGAGCATAAATGCATGGAAATTATTCTTCACAAATACCAGTAATCCCATAATCACAATGATAGCAATGGAAACAGGAATTTCCGTTTGCGTAAAAATGCCGGCCTGCGCACCATATCCCAAATCTTTCCAGATATCTGCCGCAAAATTATCGCGCATATCTCTTAGTACCGTCAACAATACATAACTGGCGATCAGCAATACCAGTCCGGGTAAGAACGCCTGCAGGAAATCTTTTCTCTCCTGTTTATTCATTGGCGCCCGGCGGGTTCTTAACTGCTCATCTTTTTCGGTAGGTGGTGGTATTTGTTCCAGCAATAACACGAAAATAAGCATGGGTATGGCAAATACCAGCCCTGTTACAAACGGCATCCAGTACTCAGTTACATGCCAGTCTACCACCGTCATCTTACCTACTGATTTTACAAATCCGGAAGAAAAAATAAAGCTGATAGATAATACTGCCCCCATGAACTCTGTACTGCGTCTGCCTTCCAGGTAACTAAATACCAATCCCCAGATCATACCTAACGGGAATCCATTCAAGAAAAGAAAAACGATATTATAAGGTGCCGGCACTACCGCAAAACAGAATAGCGACAGCCAGGAAATAGCCATCAGCACCAGGATACTCTGGGCCCGCTTATTCCCCTTCATTTCCGCGATGAAACGAATCCCGTAAAACTTGCTGCAGGCATATCCAATCGTTTGGGTAATGACCAGCCATATTTTATAATCTATCCCCAGAAAAGTTACGCCTTCGAAAATAGCTGCCGTAAAGGGTTTACGAAAAGCATACATGCACGAATAAGTGCCAAAGGCCACAAGCGCAGCATATAAGGAAAATGTAAGATGATGTGCATTCCGCAACCGTGTCTGTAACCAGGGAATATTCAACATATTGTAACAAATGGTTTGGGACAAAGGTGAGGGTCCAATGTGAACACATTGTTAACAATAGCTGAACTTAATGTTAAGTATTGCTAAACAGCTTTTAGCTTTTAGCTTTTAGTAAAAATGCAGCGGAGATCAACATTTGTTAATCTCCGCTGCATTTTTACTAAAAGCTAACTGCTAATAGCTAAAAGCTACTTCAGCAGCCACATACTGCCATTGATATCATCTGTAGTCCCTTTAAACTGGCTTTGCAGGGCAGCGGTCCAGTTAATGGTATTGGAAGAACGTTCGGAGTCAGGGTACTTAAAACGCTTAGGAATAATACCGCTGTTGCCGGTACCGGCGCCTACGCCGAAGGTGGGCACACCGGTTCTTCTCCAGTTAATATATGCCTCCCAGCCAGAGTTTTCAAAGAAGGCCAGGTATTTCTGCGTCAGGATCTGCGCGAGTCCCTGGGCGTCGTTACCTTTATATTTTACAGTGATTTGTTTGTAATAACTGTTTTCGAAATCAAAAGGTATTTCATAACGTTTACCACCGTACGTTTTTACCACTGAGCCGGGTGTTTCGGCAGGAACGCCATAGAAGCTCAACGACGCCTTGATACCCTTTTTATACCAGGCTTCCGCATCACCGTCTATCCATTTACGGTTGATCGCTTCTGCTATATTAAAACACAGCTCCGGAAAACCAAGCATCACACCCGGTTCAGCTGCATAGTTGCTATAGTAGCGGCTACGGCTGCGAACGGAATATACAGCGGTGTCCACATTAGACATATTAGCCGACATATCGCTCTGGCTGATGCCCGGTTCTGCACCCACATACGCGGTGATATCTGCCGGTGTTTTGTGCGCTACTTTCAGTTGCGCCGTGGCCGGTTCAGCTGTTACATAAGCACGCGGATCATTCAGTACTACCAGCGTATTCAGGTAGGTAGCAGACATATTATAACGGGTAGCATCAAACCCCAGATTATCCGGATTGGAAGGATATTTATTGATGTTGTTATAGATAAACTGCAGGTTACCATCCATGGATTCTATCAATGGATACTTAGCCGGATCGCTCATGATGGCTTTGAACTGTTGCGCCACTTTAAGATCTGTATCGGCTGTTTTCTGACTCAACGTAATGAGTACACGTAAATGGAAAGTATTTACCGCACGTTGCCATTTCGTCAAATCGTTGCCGAAATAGAAATCCCCTTTCAGTATTTGTCCTTCTGCAGTAACGCTCTTATCGGGATTAGCGATCTGTTGCCCCAGCTGTGTGTTTGCTTCTTCCAGCCATTGCAGGATCTGCATGAACACGGCCTTTTGATCATCATACTTAGGCGTTAAACCTAACTTACCCTGTAAGGCTTCTTTCATTGGTAAATCGCCCACCAGGTTAGTCATGCGATAGAAAAACCAGGCACGGAAAAACTTGCCCAGGGCGGTGTATGGATTAACGGTTTGTCCGCCGAGGCGGGTGGCTTCCCCTTCCATTTGCTGCACGTTCGTCATGGAATAATAGCTGTTCAAATCAGCACCACCCCAATCATATCGTTGATCACCGTAGTAGTTATAGTTACAGCAATCGAACTGATTCCAGCGCATTACATTACTCCAGGGTTTATCGGCATTCATATCTGCCAATACA
>NZ_DATCVJ010000898.1:0-21752 GCF_036566945.1 Chitinophaga sp.
CAGGACCTGCAGATATTGTGGCTCCAGGCAGTACAAAGATTATTTACAACTACCTGGGACAGTTTGACAGCGATACCCGGGACAAAGCATTCACTATTGCCAACGAATCTACCGGTGATGGAATAGCTGCGTCGGAAATAAGGAATTATGATGTTGAATTATTGGGAATGGTATCTGGCGGCTGTCTGAGAATGAGTCTCACCTATAGTAAAAATCAATATCATCCACCCACTATGCATGTCCTGATGAGTACCTGGCAGGAAAGCCTGAAAACCCTCATCAACTATTGTCTTACCTACGGAAAGCAGGAACTGACACCTTCAGATCTTACTTACAAAGGTTTATCAATCTCACAATTGGAAGAACTACAAAAAAAACTTATAAAGTTATGATAGCCCAGCCAAGCAACACCATCAAAGATATTTATCCGTTATCCCCGATGCAGGAAGGTATGTTATACCATTACCTGCTGGATCAGAAAGAGGCAAGTTATTTCGAGCAGACAAGCTACCACCTCAGCGGACAGCTGGACATAGCACTCGTCAGAGAGGCGTATCAGCAGTTGGTCATACGTTACGATATATTGAGAACCATTTTTGTTTATGAGGATCTCGAAAGGCCGTTACAGATTGTGCTTGCAGAGCGGGAAGGGAATTTTATCTATGAAGATATTTCAGAAGAAGTAGCTGCTGCCGGCAGAGATATTGTTGTACAAAGATACCGGCAGGCAGACAGGAAGCGCAAGTTCAGATTGTCTGAAGAGGTGCCTATCAGAATGAGCATTTATCAAACCGGTGAACAGGATTATGAGTTTATCTGGAGTGCGCATCACATCCTGATGGATGGCTGGTGCGTGAGCATCCTCGTCAGTGAGTTCAGTGTAATTTACAGGAGTTTGCTGAAGGGAATATACCCCGATCTGCCGCCGGTGCAGCCTTACTCAGATTATATCACCTGGCTGGAAAACAGAGACAAGAAAGCCACTGTAAATTACTGGCAGCAGTACCTGGCAGGTTATGAGTCTGTGGCAGCTATACCTGTACCCAAACAAATGACGAGAGGGTTTGAACTGGGTATTGACGGCATTGTGATGGATGAACAGACATCCCTTGCTTTAAAGCGAATCTGTACAAAATACAGTATTACCCTCAATACATTATTACAGGGTGCCTGGGGCATTGTGTTGTCAAAATATAACAATAGCCAGGACGTGGTATTTGGATCTGTCGTATCTGGCAGACCAGCAGAATTGCCCGGCGTAGAGAAAATGATCGGTTTATTCATCAATACCATGCCGGTCAGAATTAAATATAGTGGGGAGGAAAGTGTGTCAGATTTCCTGTCCGCTATACAGGAGCAGGCGTTGGAGAGTGAAGCACATCATTACAGCTCATTGCCGGATATTCAGGCCGTTAGCGTATTAGGTAAAGATTTGCTGGACCATATCATGATCTATTATAATTATCCCAGCTTTAATGAGATCGCAGACCAGGAGAGTGACTATGAAGTGACCAATTTTGAAGTGTTTCAACCTACTACCTACAACCTGTCACTGGTGGTGATGCCTGGCAATGAGATCAACGTTAATTTTAACTATAATACCCATGTATATGATAAGGCCACCATTGAACAGGTGGCGCAACAGCTGCAACAGGTGATTCATCAGATGGCTGCAAATGCTGACATGTCAGTATCAAAAATCAGCTTGTTAACAGCTGCTGAGAAAAAGCAGTTAACCCATGTATTTAACAATACCACACTGGAGTATAACAGAGATGCCAGTATCATAGACTTATTCCGCGAGCAGGTGCAGGTGCATGGCGATCAGCCGGCGGTCGTGGCCGGCGATGTATCGCTGAGCTACCGGGAACTGGATGAAAAGTCAGATCAGCTGGCAGGTTACCTGCTGGCTTCAGGTATTACTACAGGTAATTTTGTGGGCCTGATGATGGACCGCTCAGCAGACATCGTAATAGGCATGCTGGGAATACTAAAAGCAGGTGCAGCCTATTTGCCGTTGGACCCTGCACTCCCTGGAAAGCGCATCAGTAATATGATAGCGCAGAGTGAGATGAAGCTGTTGCTGGCAGATGCGGCCTATGTAACGCGCTATGCTGCTGCTGTTCCCACAAAGGATATCCGTTCAGCAGCATTATATCAGCAGTCAGCCAGCAGCAACGTAACCGGGAAGGACCTGGCGTATTGCATATTTACTTCCGGTTCTACAGGGGTACCCAAAGGTGTGATGATGAGTCACCGCGCTGTGGTGAATCTGGTAAAGGGTTTACAGGTACGTGTGTATAACCGCTTTGCAGGGGAACGTTTACGTGTAGGCTGGCTCGCATCATTTGCATTCGATGCTTCTGTTCAGCAGATATTCGCCGCCCTGCTGCTGGGCCATAGCCTGTATATCTGTGCAGAGGAAGACCGGAAAGATGGAGAGAAGATGCTGGCTTTCTACAATGAACAACAGATTGATGTGTCTGATGGCACGCCTACGCATTTGCGTTTGCTGGTAGATGCATTGGCATCCGGAAAGCTGACCGGCCTCCGTAGCTGGATACTGGCAGGAGAACTGCTATCCAGATCGTTAGTGAAAGCATTTTATGCCAGTGTTAATCATGTAAGGCTATATAATTTTTATGGACCAACAGAAACCTGCGTTGATTCAACAGGCTATGCTATCAGCGCGGCAGCACTGGAAAATTATAACACCATTCCAATTGGCCGCCCGCTGGCCAATGAGCGGGTATACATTACTGATAATTTTGGTAACCTGCTGCCTGTGGGGGTTAAAGGTGAATTATGTATAGCAGGAGATGGCCTGGCACAACAATATACAGGCGACTGGACACTAACTACAGAACGCTTTGTTACGGACTGGGTGGTGGGCGAAGCCCGCGTTTATCGTACAGGTGATCTGGGTTGCTGGCTGCCGGATGGCAATATAGCTTACCTGGGCAGAAAGGATTCACAGGTAAAGCTCCGTGGTTACCGGGTGGAACTGAGTGAAATCGCACATCAGTTACAAAACTTCCAGAGCGTGCGCAGTGCCGTTGTGCAGTTGAAGGAGGTGTATGGAGAAGAACACCTGGTAGCTTATTATGTGGCTGATCAGCCATTGTCTGCATCCGCACTGCGTACACATTTGCTGGACGTATTGCCGGAATATATGGTGCCTTCTTACTTTGTACATCTGGAACAATTGCCACAAACATTGAATGGTAAGGTCGATTACCAGGCATTGCCTGCCGTGGAAGCAGAGGTGGCGGCAGCAGACCAGCATGCATCCAATGAAACAGAAGAAAAACTGGTAGACATCTGGAGTGAAATATTAAAATTGGATAAAGCAGCTATAGGCGTACAACGCAGCTTTTTTGAACTGGGAGGTCACTCCCTGAAGCTGGTATATCTGGCCAACAGATTGAAACAGGCTTTCAGCACCGCGTTCACCCTCACCCAGCTGATTGAGCTGGAAAACATCCGTAGCCTGGCACAGGCTATAGATGAGAAGACAATATCAGTTGCCTATGAGCCGATTAGAAAAGTCGCAGAGAAAGAATATTACTTTGCCTCCTCCGGCCAGCAACGTTCCTATTTCTTATACGAATTTGACAGAACATCACTGGCGTACAATCTGCCACAGGTTGTAGAGCTGGAAGGCTTGCTGGATATAGCACGCTTAACAATGGCTTTCCGCCAGCTGATAGCACGGCATGAGAGCCTGCGTACCTGCTTCCGGGTGATCAATGGCGAAGTATATCAGCAGATACTGCCCGAACTACCTTTTGAACCCGAAATGCTGGAGGCAGATGATACCAATGTGAATGCGGTGATTAAAAATTTTATACGCCCATTTGATCTTGAACAGGCGCCGCTGATGCGGGTGGGATTGGTAAAATTACCGACAGGCGCCTATCTGCTCCTGGTCGATATGCATCACATTATTACCGATGGCGTATCGCAGGGAATTCTGATCAAAGACTTCATGACCATTTACACCAATCAACCATTGGCGCCACTGGCTTTGCAGTATAAAGATTATGCAGAATGGCAACGTGAAGAGCATCAGCAAAAACGACTGGCAGTGCAGCGCAGCTTCTGGACACAGGAGTTCACCACACCCGTTAGTGTACTGGAACTGCCCACAGATTTTGCGCGTCCGCTGGTGAGAAGTTATGCCGGCGATAATCGCAGCTTTACTTATGATAAAAACCTAACCAGTCAACTAAAAGAACTGGGCGATGAGGTAAATGCAACCCTGTTCATGACACTGCTGTCAGCATTTAATATCTTATTAAGTAAGCTGAGTAATCAGGAAGATATCTGTATCGGTACACCGGTGGCAGGCAGAGATCATGCAGATGTGGAAGGCATCATGGGTATGTTTATGAATACACTGGTGCTGCGGAATTATCCCGGTGGTAACCTGACTTTCAGGGATTTTCTGAAACAGGTTAAAACAAAGTCGCTGCAGTGTTTTGAACATCAGTCTTATCAATATGAAGAGCTTATTAATACACTGAATGTATCCAGAAATACAGGTCGTAACCCGCTGTTTGATGTGCTGTTTGTATTGCAGAATATAGAGCAGTCGCCCCTGAATATACCGGGCATCAGAATGTCTTCCTACAGTAGTGGTCACAGGGTATCAAAGTTTGATCTCAGCCTGATCGCAGAAGAACTCGATGGAGACCTGCTGCTGAATTTCGAATATTCAACCGCCCTGTTTAAACAGGAGACGGTTGAAAAAATGATTGCTGGCCTCGAACGCGTGGTAAAGCAGGTGATTGCAAACCCTGATATAAAATTATCAGAAATAGATATCCTGAGTGAAGAAGAACGTGAACTGTTATTGGTCACCTTTAATACTACAGCTGCTGCTTATCCGAAAGAGAAAACAGTGATGGACCTCTTCGAAGCACAGGTACAAAAACATCCTGAGCGTACAGCCGTGATCTTCGGTGACAGCAGGCTGAGTTTTGCCGCACTTCACGAACGATCCACACAAATAGCTGCCTACCTGCGTGAAGTCCTGAAAGTAAACACCGGCGATCTGGTCGGCGTATTACTGGAGCGGGAAGCAGAACTATTGCCGGTGATTTTCGGTATTATGAAGTCCGGTGGCGTCTATGTACCATTATCTGTACACAATCCAGCTGCGCGTACCAGTACCATTATGGCTAACTCCCGTATGAAAGTGCTGATTAGCCGTAGTGCATTTATTACCTCGCTAACGGCAGAAAGCTGTCAGGTAATAGACCTGGATACTACCCTTGCTGAAATAAAGGCTTACAACGCAGCAGCCGGATTCGAAAGGCCCACCGGCAATGACCTGGCATATGTGATTTATACCTCCGGGTCTACCGGTACACCAAAGGGTGTGATGATTGAACATCATTCCGTGGTCGACCGCCTGCAATGGATGCAGCAGGAATATCAGTTGACGGCAGATGATATTATGCTGCTGAAAACACCGCTGGTCTTTGATGTGTCCATCTGTGAATTGTTTTGGTGGGCTGTTACCGGCTCCAGTCTGTGCTTACTGCCACCTGAAGACGAGAAGGACCCTCGCAAAGTAGCAGCGGCGATAGAAAAACAAAAGATTACCCTGGTACAGTTTGTACCTACCATGCTCAGTGCCTTCCTCACAGAGGTCGCCAATAATGACTACCAGTTACATTCCCTGCGCATAGTGCTGGCCTGTGGTGAGGCATTGGGGGTAGACCATGTGGCCAGGTTTGGTACTACACTTCATAAGCCTTTCGGTACAAGTCTGCACAATCTGTATGGTCCTACAGAAGCTACCTTATTTGCTTCTTATTATCCATGTAACTTTAGTGATACCTTAACGAGTATTCCTATCGGTAAACCGATGGACAATACCACCCTGTATACACTGAATGAATATGGTAAGCTGACACCTATCGGGGTACCCGGTGAGTTGTATATCGGAGGTGCAGGGCTGGCCCGTGGCTACCTGCATAACGAAGACATGACCCGGCAGAAATTTATTGATCATCCCCTGGCGCCCGGTGGCAAATTATACCGTACCGGTGACCTGGCCAGGTTCCTGCCGGATGGTAACATTGAGTTCCTGGGTCGAATTGATTCACAGGTAAAGATCAGAGGCTTCAGAATTGAGCTGGAAGAGATTTCTACCGCGCTGACAGGGTATACAGGCATCACGGATGCAGTAGTCATCACTAAAACCAAAGAGGATGACAAGTTCCTCGTAGCCTATTATACCGCCGTAGATGAAATTCCTGCCGAGGCACTTAAATTGTATCTGTCCGCACGCCTGCCTGAATATATGGTGCCCCCATATCTGGTACACATGGATGCTATGCCTGTTACTGCCAATGGCAAGGTGAACACCAGGGCATTGCCGGACGTAGAAATTATTAAGACAGATGAATACACTGCACCGGCGGGAGAAGCGGAGCAAAGCCTGGCAGAGATCTGGGCAGATGTACTGAAACTGGATAAAGAACTGATCAGTGCAGATAGCAGCTTCTTTGAACTCGGAGGTCATTCTCTGCGTGCGGTGACACTGGTCATTAAAATAAATAAGCGTTTTGAAATTGATATCCCGTTAAAAGAAGTATTCACCTACATCACCATACAACAGCAGGCTGAATACATTAAAACCGTGGCAAAAGGCGGATACCAGGCCATTAAAAAGGTGCGTAAAAAGAAATACTACGCGCTTTCTTCCGCACAAACCCGCCTGTATTTCCTGTACGAATTTGATCCGGCTTCCATTGCCTACAACATGCCAGCGGTTATTGAGCTGGAAGGTGAGCTGGACCAGGGACGACTGGAGCTTGGATTCAGGCAGCTGATTAGCCGCCATGAGAGCCTGCGTACGGCCATCGTTATGGTAGATGGTGTACCGGTTCAGCAGGTATTGGATGCCCCCGTGTTTGCCATTGAAAAATTTGAGTCAACAGATACCGAAGCTGTTATCCGTGCATTTATCCGTCCTTTTGACCTGGCTAAAGCACCGCTGATCAGAGTAGGCTTACTCCACCTGCCAAACGGCACACACCTGCTGCTGATAGATATGCACCATATTATTTCTGATGGCGTATCTCAAAGCATATTGATCAAGGACTTCATGTCGCTCTATAATGGTGAGCAATTGTCTGAACTACAATTACAATATAAAGATTATGCGGAATGGCAGAAGGATGGCAAACAACAGCAACGCCTGGCTGTTCAGCGTGAATTTTGGTTGAAAGAGTTTGCGGAACATCCTCCGGTAATGGATTTGCCGGGCGATTTCCAACGGCCGCGTACCAAGAGCTTTGCCGGTAGTAACAGGTCTTTTGAATTAGATAAAGATACCACCCGCAAACTAAAAGAACTGGGCGCAGAAACCGGCGCTACCATGTTCATGACTGTATTGTCAGCATTTACGGTGCTGTTAAGTAAACTCAGTAATCAGCAGGATATCGTGGTGGGTACACAGGTAGCTGGTCGTGACCATGCGGACCTGGAACATATCATCGGTATTTTCCTCAATGCACTGGCATTGCGCAACCAGGTGGATGGCGAACAAAGCTTCAGACAAATGCTGTCTGATGTGAAGAACAAAACACTGGCTGCCTTTGAAAATATGTCATATCCTTTTGAAGAGCTGGTAGATGAATTACAGATTGCGAGAGATATCAGCCGTAACCCGTTGTTCAACGTAATGTTTGTGTACAGAAACTACGAACAGGTGGAACTGATGATTCCGGGCTTGAAATTAAAAGGACACGACAACGGACATGCTATTTCAAAGCTTGACCTGACGCTGACTGCAGGTGAATTTGGCGGAAAACTGCAGCTCAATTTCGAATATTCAACAGCGTTATTCAAGGCGGAAACAATTGAGCGGTTTGTAGCCTGCTTCATACAACTGATGGCAGAAATTACAACAGATGCTGAAAGAAAATTGTCCCGCATTGGCATCATGAACGATGCAGAAAAACAAAAGATTCTGCATGTCTTTAACAAAACCGCATTGCCTTATAACCGCGAAGCGAGCATCATAGATCTTTTCCGTCAGCAGGTACAGGTACATGCCCATGAGCTGGCGTTGGTATTCGGCGATGCCTCACTGACTTACCGAGCACTGGACGAAAAGTCAGATCAGCTGGCCGCCTACCTGCTGTCTGCAGGCATTGGTAAAGGAAATATTGTTGGACTGATGCTGGACAGATCACTGGAAATGATAGTGGGTATGCTGGGCATATTAAAAGCAGGTGCTGCTTATCTGCCACTTGACCCTGCACTGCCTGAAAAGCGTATCAGCGTCATGATAGCGCAGAGTGACATGCAACTGTTGTTGTCTGATGCCGCTTATGTAACACGGTATGCTGCCTATGTACCGGTGAAAGAAATCCACGCTGCGGCACTTGACGAAAAGATGGACATCGTTCCTGTTTCGCCGCGGGATCTGGCTTATTGCATATTTACATCGGGTTCTACCGGTGTGCCCAAAGGTGTGCTGATGAGCCATCAAAGTGTGGTTAATCTGATCAGCGGATTACAGGAGCGTATTTACAGCCGCTTTGAAGGACAGCGCCTGCGCGTAGGCTGCTTAGCCTCCTATGTGTTCGATGCCTCCGTACAGCAGATCTTTGCTGCCTTATTGCAGGGTCACTGCCTGTGTATCTGTGGCGATGAAGACCGTAAAGACGGCGCAAAAATGCTTTCATTCTACAATGAACAGCGCATCGATATCTCTGATGGTACACCTACTCACCTCCGCTTGTTACTGGAGGCTTTGGATGCAGGCGTGCTGACAGGATTACGTAGCTGGATACTGGCGGGAGAACAACTGCCTAAATCGCTGGTAAAAGACTTTTACGGGAAGGTGAAACATGTAAGTCTGTATAACTTCTACGGGCCTACGGAAACCTGCGTGGATTCAAGTGGTTATGAAATCAATGAAGATACCCTGGACCAATATCAGACCATTCCAATCGGTCGTCCATTGGCCAACGAGCGCATCTACATTACGGATAGCTATGGCAATCTATTGCCGGTGGGCGTGACCGGGGAATTATGTATAGCCGGGGATGGATTGGCACAGGGATATACAGGCGATCCGTCACTAACAGCAGATAAATTTGGAGCTGACTGGGTGGTGGGTGAATCCCGGGTGTACCGTACGGGCGATGTAGGCCGCTGGCTGCCAGATGGAAATATCGAATACCAGGGCCGCAAGGATGCACAGATCAAACTACGTGGTTACCGGGTGGAGCTGGGCGAGATTGCTCACCAGCTGGAAACGCACGAAGATATCAGCAGCGCTGTTGTGCTGTTGAGCGAACTACAGGGAGAAAATCATGTAGTCGCCTATTATGTAGCTGATCAACCCCTGCCCGCTGCGGCCTTGCGTACACATTTGCTGGATGTACTGCCGGAATATATGGTGCCCTCTTACTTTGTATACCTGGAGCAATTGCCGCAAACTGTAAATGGCAAGATCGACTATAAAGCCCTGCCTGCCGCAGAAGCCACCTTAGCAGAAGCAGATCAGCAGGCATCCAATGAAATAGAAGAACGGCTGGTAGCGATCTGGCGCGAAGTGTTGAAACTCGACACCGCGGCAATAGGTGTGCATCGGAGCTTCTTCGAACTGGGCGGCCATTCCCTGAAGGCCATTCACCTGGTCAACAGCATCAAAAAGGAATTCTCTGTCAGCATGAAACTGATCGAGATTTTTACCAACACCACGATTGCCCAGCAGGCAGAAATGATTGAGCTGGAAATGTGGGTATCCGGTGACGCCGATATGGGACAAATGGACATTAAACTTTAATAAGCAATCCGATGAAAGAACTTTTGTTAAAACTGAAGCGGAAAGGCATTGAAATCAAAGTTGTCAATGATGAATTGCAGCTGGGTAATATTTATGCAGGATTTGAAGGATCTGAGCTGATGCGGGAAGTGAAAAATCAGAAGCATGAAATCATCAGTTATATTAAGGGCAGGAGAGTAGTGACAAATGATATCAGGCGTATACCAAAAGTGAATGAGAAGGCTTACTACAGAGTAAGCCCTCAGCAACGCCGGTTCTTTTTCCTGCATGAGCTGGCGCCTGCCTCACTGGCCTACAACATGCCACAGGCTTACCTGCTGGAAGGTGCCCTGGACGTGTCTAAAATGGAACTGGCTTTTAATGCCCTGATTTTAAGACATGAAACACTGCGCACATCTTTTGACCTGATAGGAAAAGAGGTGGTGCAAAAAATAACCGCAAAACCGTCTTTTCATCTCGATTATGCAATAGCCCCGGAAGAGGATGTCAACAAGCTGATACAACAGTTTGTACGGCCTTTTGACCTGCGGCATGACCAGCTCCTGCGTGCATCGCTACTGTGCCTGGGACGTGACAGGCATATGTTGCTCTTCGATATGCACCATATTATTTCAGACGGTGTTTCGCAGCAGGTGCTGATTAAAGACTTCGAAGCGATTTATAACAATCGCCCGTTGCCGGAGCTGCAACTGCAGTATAAAGACTATTCAGAATGGTTTTACAACACCTATGAAAACCATGCGGGTTTACAGCGCGACTTCTGGGTGCATGAATTTCAGACATTGCCCAAACCTTGTCAGCTACCGCTTGATTTTCCACGGCCGGAGATTAAAAGTACTGCCGGTGCAGCCATACATTTCTCCATTGAACAGGCAACCAAAGACCAGCTGCAGGCACTGGCACTTGCATCCAAAAGTTCGCTTTTTACCGTGCTGATTTCTGCACTGGGTGTATTATTGTCCAGGTTAAGCAACCAGGAAGATATTGTGATCGGTACGCCAACAGCAGGCCGCACCCACGATGACCTGAAAGGGATTATCGGCATTTTCGTGAATACATTGCCGATTCGCCTGTCACCTCAGCATACACTGACTTTCCGGGAATACCTTCAGCAGTCCGGCAGGAAAGTACTCAGCTGTTTTGATCACCAGGATTATTCTTATGATCAGTTGATAGATGTATTGAAGATTGACCGAAGCTTGTCCCACAATCCCCTGTTTGACATCTTGTTTAATTTGCAGAATGTTGAAGCGGAAAACGGAGGTTTTGAAGGGTTGACCATCGCCCGTCGTCAACTTGAAAATTCATCGTCCAAGTTTGATATTTCTGTATCAGCAGAGGTGAAGCCCGATGAGCTAAAATTTTGCATGGAGTTTTCTACGCAGCTGTTTAAAACAACAACCATTGAAAGGTTCAGCCAATATTATCAGCAGATACTGACAGCGGTGGCATCAAATCCTGACATCCTGTTGGAGGATATTGAAATCATTACCGGTGAGGAGAAAGGATTTTTTACGAAGATCAATCAACAGCTGTATACAAAGTACCCCGACACCGCCAACATCGTATCGCTGTTCGAAAAACAGGCCACACAAAGACCTGACGCCATTGCCATCGTATTTGGGGATGAAACATGGACGTATGGACAGGTGAACAGCCGGGCCAATCAGCTGGCAAGGGTTATTAAAGCCAGCATGCGAACACGGAATGAAATCGTGGCCCTGCTGCTGGAAAAATCTGCAAAGACGGTTATTGGCATGCTGGCCATTCTTAAGGCTGGTGGCGCTTATCTGCCGCTGGATATAGACTATCCCGAAGAACGTTTACAGTATTTGCTGCAGGATAGCGGTGCGCAGCTGCTGGTAACGGAAAGCGGACTGGCAGATAGCGGTATATTCATAGACCAGGTCCCTTTTACAGGGGATGATGCCAACCTGCCACCAGACATTCTCCCCAATGATCTGTGCTATATCATCTATACATCCGGCACTACCGGCAATCCAAAGGGTGTGATGGTGGAACATAGAAACGTGGTGCGCTTACTCTTTAATGAAGCATTTCAATTTGATTTTAATGAAGACGATGTATGGACCATGTTTCATAACCATACCTTCGATTTTAGCGTATGGGAGATGTATGGCGCATTACTGTATGGTGGAAAACTGGTGATCATACCCAGACCGGTAGCACAGGACTCCAGGCTGTTCCTGGATATCCTGCATCAGCAGGGGGTGACTATATTAAACCAGACCCCGACAGCGTTTGGTAATTTGGCACAGGAAGATGCCCAACAGGAAATAGCACTGACCTCACTTCGCTATGTCATTTTTGGCGGTGAAGCACTGCATCCTTTCAAATTGAAAAAATGGAAACTGCGCTATCCTGCTGTCAGACTGATAAATATGTTTGGCATTACAGAAACAACGGTGCATGTAACCTATAAAGAAATCGGTGATCAGGAAATTGAGCATAACATATCAAATATTGGTACGCCGATTCCAACCATGTCAATCTACCTGTTTGACAGAAAGATGAAGGTAGTACCTATTGGCGTGGTAGCAGAACTATACGTAGGCGGAGATGGGGTGACAAGAGGCTACCTGAATAAAGAAGCATTGACGGCCAAATCTTTTATTGATGTACATGGGCAGCGATTATATAAGACAGGTGACCTCGGCAGAATGCTGGACAATGGAGAAATGGAATACCTGGGCAGAGCCGACCGTCAGTTGCAGCTGAGAGGCTTCCGTATAGAACCCGGAGAGATCGAATTCCACCTCATGCAACATCCGCAGGTAGATAATGCCCTGGTGGTATTGAAAAATGCACTGTGTGCTTATTATATCAGTGCAGTACCTGTTTCATCAGAAGAACTGAGAAACTACCTGCGTGAAAAAGTGCCAGCACATATGTTGCCCACCTTCTTTATGCAGGTCGATCATTTCCCACATACCGCCAACGATAAAATTGATGTGGATCAGTTACCGGAACCAAAAGTAACCGATCAGACCAGCTATGTTGCCCCAGAAACCTCATTACAGCAAAAGCTGGCGGGGATATGGGCTAAGGAATTGTCGCTGACACAGGTGGGGCTGACAGACAATTTCTTCCATATAGGAGGAGATTCATTAAGAGCCATTGGACTTGTGCATGAAATCAACACCGCCCTCCAAAGTCATATCGGCGTAGCTGATATTTACCGCTATCAGACCATCGATGCATTGGCCGCGGTGATAGCAGCTGAGCTGCCTGTTGTGGCAGATGATACGCTGGAACGTGTGCTGCTGGAGGTAGAAGCCTTTGAAAAAGATTACCGTGAGCGGGTAGGCTGGAGTGATACATATGAAGCCGTACTGCCCATGAATGCCGTCGAAAAAGGGATGGTGTTTTACTCACTGATCCATGGACAGGGGACTGATAATATTCATGAGATATTTTATCATGAACAGAACGTATATAGAATTACCACCAACTTCCTGGATTTCGAGGTATTTAAACAGGCTATTTACCTGCTGGTGAAGAAACATGGTACACTCAGAAAGGTATTTGATCTGGAAAATTTTGCGCACATCATCAGGAAAGATGCAGAGCCGGAATTAAACTATTTCGATCTGTCAGGGGTAGATACGGTGACACAGGAGGCATGGGTGCTGCAAAAAATTGAAGGGGAGAAACTGCGGGCAACAGATTTTGACGGATCTATATTGTGGCGCATGAACATGATTAAAACCGGTCCCATATCTTATCTGCTCATATTTGATATGCATCATTCATTGTTTGACGGATGGAGTCTGCAGTCTTTCAAAAGTGAACTGAATAATACCTATGTGAAATTACTGACCAATCCATCCTATGTTCCGCCTGAAATAAAGAGCAGCTACAAAGACCAGATTGTTTATGAGCTGGCGGAATGTCAAAGGCCGGAAAATATCGCCTTCTGGCAGGAAGAATTGAAAGGCGCCAACCGCCTTGTCTTCCCCGAAAGAGGGGTGAAAAATAATTTCATGTACCTGGAATACCTGCTGGGCGAAGATTTGAAACTGGCGCTGGAAGAACAGTCAAGAAAGCTGGGTACTAATCTGAAGCATGTATGTTTTGCAGCATACGTGTATACCATGGCCACCTATGCCACAGACAATGATATTTTGGTGGGCATGATTACCAACAACAGACCTATTGTAGCGGATAGTGAAAAACTGCTGGGCTGCTTTTTGAACTCAGTACCATTTAGAATTGCACCGCCTGAAAACCTGACCTACAATGAGTTTGTGACGCTGATTGAAAACAAGCTGCAGCTGCTTAAGAAATACGAAAAGGTACCCTTTCAGGAAATTGTGCGCCTGTCGGGACAAAAGCACCAGGATGAAAATCCATTCTTCGACACCATCTTTAACTATACCAACTTCAGGGTACTCAAAGACATGCTGACGCTGGATGGTGGAGAGGAAAAACTGGACCTGGCTTACAATAACAAAATCTCAATGGAATCATACATGAACCTCAATACGCATTGTGGTTTCCATGTAAGGCCGGAACCTTTCCTGATCCAGATTTCATATGCTACCGCTCATCTGGACGAATCAGCAGCGCAGCAGTTATTTGCGATGTACAGGGGCTTCCTGCAACAGGTGGCGGACGACGGTGATATCCGGCTGAATGATACCACCGTTTTATCAGATAAAGATGAAACACTGTTGTCCACAGTGAACGATACCACCGCTGCCTGCCCTGCCCAACAAACAATTATCGATCTGTTTGCAGCACAGGCAGACAAAACACCTGAGCATACGGCTGTAAAATGGGGACAGCAATCGATGAGTTACCGGGAGCTGAAAGCGAAATCAGAGCAGGTAGCGGCTTACCTGCGTACCACAATAGGCGTGAAAACCGGCGACCTGGTAGGATTGCTGCTGGACCGCGAGGAAGAACTGTTGCCGGCTATCTTTGGTATTCTGACTGCCGGCGCCGTGTATGTGCCGCTGTCACCTCAAAATCCTGGAGAACGCATACAGGCAATTGCTGCAGATGCAAATCTGAAAGCCCTGATTACCCGTAGCCGTTATTACAGCGATCTATCCGTTGATGCGCAGCTGAAAATAGTTGATCTGGATCTGGTAGCCAATGATATCGCAGTGCAGGCCGCAGGCGCACATGAACGCCCGGGGCCAACAGACCTGGCATATGTTATCTATACTTCCGGTTCTACTGGCAAACCCAAAGGCGTAATGATAGAACATCATTCACTGGTAGCCCGTATGTGGTGGATGCAACAAACATATCAGCTCACAGAAAAAGATGTGCTGTTGCAAAAGACACCACTGGTATTTGATGTGTCTATTTGTGAATTATTCTGGTGGGCCATCACAGGAGCAGGGGTATGTATTTTGCCGCCGGGTGAGGAAAAGGAACCTGTTAAAATAATACAGGCTATTGAACAAAATGGTGTATCCGTGGCGCAATTTGTTCCGGCTATGCTAAGCTTATTTGTAGAGGAAGCAGCTCATACCCGCTTTACACAGTTACGCCTCGTGCTGGCAGCAGGAGAGGCGTTAAGCCCGGCGCTGGTGAATAAATTTGGCAAAACGCTGCACGGCATACAACTGGAAAACCTCTATGGCCCCACGGAAGCTACTATTTATGCTTCCCGCTATTCATGTGCCTTTGAGCAGGAAGTAGATCTTGTGCCGATTGGTAAACCAATTGCCAATACCCGTTTATTTATCCTGAATAAAGCCGGCAAGATATGTCCGGTAGGGGTTTCCGGTGAATTATGCATTGCTGGCGCCGGTCTGGCAAGAGGATATCTCAACGATCCAATCCTGACGAGGCAGAAGTTCAGCGGGCATCCGGAAGAACCCGGCACCCGCATTTATCATACCGGTGACCTGGCCCGCTGGCTACCCGATGGCAATATCGAATTCCTCGGCCGCATAGATACACAGGTAAAGATAAGAGGGTATAGAATTGAGTTGGGCGATATAGAGGCTAATCTGTTATTGACTGACGCGATCAAACAGGCCGTTGTAACGGCGGCAGGGCAGGAGGAAAACCAGAAGTTGATGGCGTTTATTGTGGCCAAAGAAAATATCGATCCATCAGAGATAAAGCGGCAATTAAAGAGCAGACTGCCAGAATACATGGTGCCGTCTATTATCCGGCAGGTACCTGAAATACCGCTCACGGGTAATGGAAAAGTGGATACTGTCGGCTTATTGAAAACGCTTGATCATGGCTGGACAGAAAAGGCGCCGGGTACAAAGCCCCAAACGGAGGTAGAACGATACCTGGCCCAAATATGGAGTGAGCTGTTAGAGCAGGAGAATATCCATATTGAAGATAACTTTTTTGACCTGGGCGGGCATTCCCTGCTGATAGTCCGGATCAATAAAATGGTACAGAACAGGTATGATGTTGCGCTGCCATTGAATATATATTTTAATCACTCCCTTGAACAAATTGCCGAAGCTATCAGCCGCCATGAAGCATATCAGGCACCTTCCTTTAGTTAATAATAAAAAGGTTATGAGATCTCCGCAATCAAGAATTATCGGCATTGTTGGGGGAATGGGCCCCCGGGCCGGACTAGCGCTTTATGAAAATATTCTGCTGCATACGCCGGCTGTAATAGACCAGGAACATTTGTCCGTTGTACTAATGACCTTTCCTGGCAACATTGAAGACAGAACCCTGTTCCTGGAAGGGAAGGTGAGCAATAGCCCCGCTTATGGCATTGTAGAGGTCATCAGGAAGCTCGTGAAGTCAGGCGCCAGCCTGATAGGCATTGCCTGCAATACCTCGCATGCTCCAGCCATATTTGATGTCATCACCGCAGAAGTCAGCAAAATGAAAAACCCGCCTATCCTTTTAAACATGCCGGAAGAAGTCTGTAAATCAATCAGGAAAAACCATCCGGGTATTTCACGAATTGGTCTGATGACGACGAATGGTACCTATTCATCAGGATTGTACCGGCATATACTCGAAGCGATGGGCTATGAAGTCATTGTACCGGATTACGCGTTTCAGGATCAAGTCATACACCGAATGGTGTATGATCCCGAAATAGGAATAAAAGCCAATCCTGTGCATATTCCACAAAAGATAGAAGTGCTTTGCCAGGAGGCCATATCCTACTTCAGGGAAAGAAATGCGGAGGCCATTGTATTGGGCTGCACGGAATTTTCTCTGTTATTAAAGGAGCCGGAGATGGATGGTATCCAGTTGATTGATTCCACTAAATGCCTGGCTATGGCACTGATAAAAGGCGCTGTGGCGCCCACCTTACCAACTGAAACCCATTGCCCTGTGGCAAAATAAAACTTGTCAGATTATGTCAAAGATTAAATTATTCTGTTTCCCATATGCGGGCGGATCGGCTGCTGTATACAGCAGATGGCAGTCTTATTTTAAACAGCCATATGGTATTGAGATTGTGCCGGTAGAGTTAACAGGACGTGGTAAGCGTATACTGGAGCCCTTGTACCGGGATCTGCCACATGCGGTAGATGATTTGTATAACCTGATCCGGGACGACATCAGGGATGGTCCGTATGCATTTTTTGGGCACAGTCTGGGCAGCTTACTCATATACGAACTGGCACAGAAAATCAGGCGAATGGAGGTGGCACAACCACTGCATTTATTCTTTTCCGGCAGGGGAGCGCCCAATATTGAATATACCCCCATGAATTATCACCTGATGAGCGACCAGGAATTCAAAGAGGAGGTGATCCGCCTGGGAGGTACGCCGCAGGAATTTTTTGATCATCCTGAATTAACGGAGATATTCCTGCCCTTTCTGAAGAATGATTTCAGACTGGCAGAAACAGATACCAGCAAACGAAAACTGGATCCCTTCAATTGCAATATTTCCATGTTTACAGGTAAGGAAGACTACAGGGTTTGCCAGGCGCAGGTGGATGCATGGGCGGCGCATACCACCGCAAATTGTGCGGTGCATTACATGGACGGCGGACATTTTTTTCTCCACCATAAGATACCCGAAATAGCTGAACTGATCATTAAAGCATTAAGGAGACAGGTACAGCCCAACGTAGGATTCTATTAACACAATTTAAATTTTACAAGCCATGAAAATATCCAAAAGAAGGCACTTAATTTCATTATCTGATATGTCAGATGATGAAATGGCACAACTTGTTAAATGTGGTTTATGGTATGCACAAAACGGTACAGCTGCCAAAAAACCACTGAGTGGATTGCTGATAGGCATTTACTTCCTGAAAACCTCTACACGTACAAGGACCTCATTTTCTTCAGCTGCCCTGCGCCTGGGCGCCCAGATAATATCTTATGGCAGCAGCGATTTGCAGGAGAATACCGGCGAAACCATGGAGGATACCGGGCGCGTACTCTCACGCATGCTGGATGGCATTGTGATGCGAACAGCAGGTTGCGAAAGCCGCCTCCGCACCTTCGCCTCATTCAACAGTATGAGCGTCGTCAATGCAATGACAGCCAACGAGCATCCTACCCAGGCGCTGGCAGACCTGACTACTATGGTGCAGCATTTTGGTGACTTCAAGGGCTTACGCGTGCTATACCTGGGTGAGGGAAACAACACTGCCGCAGCACTGGCTTTATCACTGCCCCGGTTTGCCGGTACAGAACTGTATTTCTGCACACCACGGGGCTATGGCATACCCGCAGAAACAATGGAAGCTGCCCGTCAGTATGCGAAAAAACACGGTACCAATGTCACAGAACAGCATGACCTTAAAAATTTACCAGGTGAGTTTGATGTGATCTATACCACCCGCTGGGAAACAACCGGTACCAGCAAAAGCGATCCGCACTGGAAAGATATATTCAAACCTTTTAAAGTTACACAGTCCCTCATAGACCGATATCCTTCCGCCATTTTTATGCATGATCTGCCAGCGCACAGGGAGGAGGAAGTCGACGCTTCCGTACTTGACGGAAACAGGAGCATCGCCTTTACGCAGGCTGAAAATAAAATGCATAGTGCCTGTGCTGTACTCGAATGGTGCCTTAAACCGGGAAGTATCTGATTGTCTTCAGCGGCGTACATCGCCGCTGAAGACATTTTTTATTTAACCAGGTCATCATTATTAATCCCTTTCCTGTTCTTTTTAATCTCACTGTTTAACTTACCAAACCGATAATTCAGACTAACCGTAAAGTTGCGATAGTATACCTGGTTCAGGTCTCTTTGGCTGAAACCAATCCCATTAATCTTTTGCTCTGTATTTCTATACGTACTGGACAAATTGGTCGCTGTGGCAGAAATGGTCAGCTTGTCTTTCAGCAGGCTTTTACTGAAACCGAGTGAATAGAAGAAATAACCATTAATATTTGTTTGTATACCAGAGGGGCCTGCCGTACTTGCAGATATATTAGTATTGATCTTCCAATTATTGGCCAGCGAGAAATTGTTCGCCAGGTTCACATAGGCAAGTGCACCATCTGATTGCACCGTCTGATGTCCATTGATGGCTTCAAAATTTACATAACGCAAATCGCTGTTCAGGGCCAACGTCCACCATTTGGCAATAGGATAGTTGAAATAGATATTCGCCTTGTATATTTTCCCTTTCCCGGAATTAAGATATTGCAATATCACCAGGTCTTCCGCTTCATCGTACGTGTAAGTCTGATTGATCACCTTATTAAAGCTAAGGTATCCCAGATCGATACCGAATACTCCTTTCCCTCTCTTTAAGAATGATAAGGCCCATGCACTGGAAATAACCGGTCTTAATGACGGATTACCACTGCTCACTATCCCCGGTACAGACCTGTCCACAAACGGGTTTAACTGCGGAATAGCCGGACGCTGTATACGAATGGCGTACGACAGCTTTAAGTTGGTGGTACTGTTAATATTTCTGCCTATCACCACGGTGGGTACCACGTTGAGATAACGCTGCCGGACACTGCTCTTTCCACTCGAAAAATCTCCATTTATCACCGTTTGTTCCGCACGGCCACCGGCCTTAATTTCCCATTTCTTTGTACGGTAATAATACGAGTTATAAAATGAAAATACGTTCTGATTGTTATTGTAACTGTTGGATGACAACGGATCTAATACATAGGTGCCATCATCCGATTTTAACAGGTTCTCGAAGTTACTGTTGTTGTTTCTGAAGATCGCTTTTGAACCGATGTCCATGACAACCTTACCAAATGGTTTGGTGAAGTCCAGTTGCGCCGTATGCTCCCGGAACCGCTCCACGTTACGCTGGTTATAATCCGGCTGCGTGAAGTTGACAGCATTGTCAAATGTATTCATGCTATTCAGATCATTCCCATATTGCATATAGCGGTAAGACAGGGTGAGGTTTTCATTCTTATCTTTTTTAAAGCCTAACTGGTAGTTGATCGCCGCATCCATACCGTTACCGGAATATGTTTTATCACTCAGAAAGTCGTAGGATTGTCCGGGGTTACTATCATCCCTCTCTATCGTGTTCATATTCCTGTTGTCACTTCTGTGATTACCATTGGTATTAAACTGTGCAGTCAGCAGACTGAGACTATCCACTTCGTAACTTAATTCCAGTCCTACATAACCGCTTCTGCTGTCGGATTTTGACAGGCTGTGTTGCTGCAATGTATCTGTGTTATGCGTATTGCTGGTACGCAGCGATGAACCGGTTAATTCGGGTATATTATTCAGATTACCACCGGTAAATACAGAAATGCCAAATTTGCCTTCCTTAAGTGCAAAGGAACCACCCACACCCGGGCCCGCACCTGGTCCCTTCCAATAAGTATTTACACTACCCTGATATCCTCCCATCGTTTGTTTTAAAGTCACGATATTGATAATGCCCGCCATGCCTTCTGCATCATATTTAGCAGGCGGGTTGGTAATCACTTCAATGCTTTTGATCGTAGACGCCGGAATGCTTTTTAATACATCCTGCGGGTTTCTTTCTACCAGACCGGAAGGACGTCCGTTTATAAATACCCGATAACCCGTACTCCCTTTCAGGAGGATATTGTTATTACCATCAATGGAGATATAAGGTACTTTACGCAGCATATCAAACAGTGAATTAGCTTTTGCATCAGGGTCTGATTGCAGGTCATAGGTGATACCATCCGCATGTTGTGTGACTACCGGTTTTTTTGAAGTGATGGTAATGCCATGCAGTTCTGTAGCAACAGATCGCAGGATGATATCCGGAACGGTAATATTTGTGCTGTCAGTAATACTCAGTTTAACAACAGTGCTGTCATATCCAATCATAGATACTCTGATTACATAATTACCCTTTGCAAATACAGAGAAACTGAATCTGCCCGCTGAATCTGCGAGTGCTGCCTGTACCTGTTTGTAATCTGCTGTCAGGAGATTGACTGTTGCAAATGGTACCGGACTACCACTCTTTTCAAGTATACGTCCGGATATAGACCATGAAAAATGAGCAGGTGTATGAATACGTGTAGCCATTACCGTTTGTAATGAACCTAATGTGCAGAGAATGATGAGAGAACAGTAACGTATGAACTGATTAAATTCAGCATGGATTAAAAGGGGATTCGGGTTATTTGCCGTAGTGTCCATGATCGTATTTTTTTAAAATTGGAGCTTAAAAGTTTGCAAGGGCCATCGTCGGTTATGTCGGGTAAACTGGATAGCAATATTTCTTCCCAAATGTAGTACATACTCACTTCATAATGTAATATAGAACACTACACAAATGTGTAGAACTTAGATTGACAATTTGTAGGTTCGTGAGTTTGTAATATTTTCATATCGCAGAAATGAAACGAGACTTTGTGAGTTGTTACTAAAAACATTCAGGAAGGCAGGTAAATGTTACTTGCTGTAGCAATAGCTTTACCCGCTTTAATGAATTTAACCCTTTTATACGTATACGTAATATAATAGCTTTCGACTTCCTTTTTTATCAATGACTTAACCCAGGATCACGCATTGATA
>NZ_DATCVJ010000899.1:0-9099 GCF_036566945.1 Chitinophaga sp.
GCTACCTGGATGGCTACACGATTTTCCGCTACGTAGGTGTTGGTATCAAATCGTACGGTGTGCAGCGGCAGTTCCAGGGTGGCTGCCATTTGTTTTACAAATGCTTCATCCCGTTCAGATTCGGCTCCGCGGAGCTGAAAATTACAATGAGCGATGCCTGCCTGGTAACCTGCTTGTTTAAACAACCAGGCCATTACAATAGAATCTACTCCACCGCTTACCGCCAGGAGTATCTTCTGCGAGGGATCGAATAATTGCTGCCGGGAAATGTATGCGGAGAAATTAGTTATTAAATGTTGAGGCATCCGTTGTTTGTTGGATTTAAAATATTAATAGGCCAGTTCTTCGTAGGCCGACTGTAATTCGTTATAGGCATGTCTTTCGTTACCGGCTTTGGCCATGGCCATTCCTGTTTCGTATACTTTCATAGCGGCAGTATTATCTCCGGCGCGCTCCAGCAACTTACCCAGATGATAATAGGAACCTACATAACCAGGCTCATATGCCAGTAGTTCTTCAAACTGCTGCCGGGCTGCCACGTCGTCATTGATTTTAATATATTCCAGTCCCAGTGCGTGTTTCAGAAAGCTGTCGTTGGGCGTTGCCAACAGTAACTGCTTTATTTGTGCGATTCTGTCCATGCCGTTTGTTATTATTTAATTATACAATATGTCAATTGTTATGCTGATTAAAATCATCTTCTCTCCCTGCGGTTGGCGTACATTATTTAGATATATTTGCTATTACCGCATTTTTAAATAAAACAGTTTAAGGCCATGAAGATTTTAGTATGTATCAGCAAAACTCCGGACACGACTGCAAAAATAGCTTTCACGGACAATAACACGAAATTCAATGAGGCTGGGGTACAGTTTATTATTAATCCGTACGATGAGTGGTATGCATTGGTAAGGGCGCTGGAGCTGAAAGAAACAACAGGAGCTGATCTGCATCTGATAACGGTAGGAGCTGCAGATTGTGATCCTATTATCCGCAAAGCCCTGGCACTGGGTGGAGATGAGGCTTTCCGTATAAATGCAGATAGTGCTGACAGTTATTACATTGCATCCCAGATAGCGGCACATGCCCGGGATAAACAATACGATATTATTTTTACCGGTAAAGAAACCATTGATTATAACGGATCCGGCATAGGCGGCATGGTAGCTGAATTGCTGGAACTGCCTTATGTATCCATTGCTGCTAAATTCGATCTGAATGGTACCGTAGCTACGGTGAACAGGGAAATTGAGGGTGGTGAAGAAGTGTGTGAGGTATCACTTCCGGTGGTTGTTTCCTGCCAGAAAGGGATGGCAGAGGCTCGTATTCCCAATATGCGCGGTATTATGGCGGCAAGAACCAAGCCTTTAACCGTGGTAGAACCAGTTGCTGCAGATAGTCTTACGGCCATCATAGGCTCTGAACTGCCACCGGCAAAAGCCGGCGTTAAGCTCATCAGTCCTGATAATGTGGAAGAACTGGTGAAGTTGCTGCATGAAGAAGCGAAAGTGATCTAAGGGTAAACTATCTCTCAACTACTAATTTAAATTATTCATGTCTATATTAATATTTGCCGATCAGGCACAGGGTAAAATTAAAAAGGCGGCACTGGAAGCCATCACATACGGCGCTAAAGTAGCGGAGCAACTGGGTACAACCGCTACTGCACTGGTACTTGGTCCTGTTGATGCCAACGAGCTGGCTGCATTGGGAAATTATGGTGCGCAAAAAGTATTGCATGCAGCAGATGCCCGTTTACATGAAGTAGAAAGTATTGTATACACGAAGATTATTGCAGAAGCGGCAGGCAAAGAAGGTAGCAAGGTGATCATCTTCCCTCATAATTTTGATGGTAAAGCAGTCGCGCCAAGAGTAGCTGCCAGGCTGAAAGCGGGTCTGGTATCAGGCGCCATCTCCTACCCGGATACCAGCAATGGTTTTGTGGTAAAGAAAAATGTGTTTTCCGGTAAGGCGTTTGCCAACATTAATATCACATCTGATATCAAGGTAATTGCCATTATACCCAATACATTCCCTGTGGCGCCGGGAGCGACAACTGCTACAGTAGAGGCTTTCACGCCTGCTATCAGCGATGCAGACTTTAAAGTAAAGGTGGTAAAAACAGAAACGGTGAGTGGGGATATTCCGTTGACAGAAGCTGAAATTATTGTCAGTGGCGGCCGTGGACTGAAAGGACCTGAGAACTGGGGGATACTGGAAGATCTGGCTAAAGCGCTGGGAGCGGCTACAGCGAGCTCCCGCCCGGTAGCTGATGCAGGATGGCGTCCACATCATGAGCACGTGGGTCAGACTGGTTTAACGGTGCGACCTAATCTCTCCATCGCTATTGGTATTTCCGGAGCTATACAGCACCTTGCAGGTGTGAATGGCAGTA
The DNA here is from genome assembly GCF_036566945.1 of Chitinophaga sp. GTDB lineage: Bacteria > Bacteroidota > Bacteroidia > Chitinophagales > Chitinophagaceae > Chitinophaga. The sequence continues at coordinate 2,396 of NZ_DATCVJ010000899.1, forward strand.
AGGTGATTGTAGTGATCAATAAGGATCCGGAAGCGCCTTTCTTTAAGGCGGCAGACTATGGTATTGTGGGTGATGCTTTTGAAGTAGTGCCTGCGCTCACAAAAGCAGTGAAGAAATTTAAAGAAGGATAAGATCAATTGTTGCGAATTAAGAATTACGAATGACAGGCAAAACTTTAAGATCGTGTTGATCCTGTAATTCGTAATTCTTAATTCATAATGCTTATATTAGGCATTTATCATGATAGATTTTTTTTAGATAAGGAATATTTTTCTAACTTCACGGTCTTACAAACTATTCAGCGACAACGCAAGACAGATATGAGAAAAATAGAACTGGAAATAGTTGCTTTATCGCACAGCATTACGCAGACTCATTCATATGCCGTGGTACTGGGAGAAGTAAATGGGCTACGCCGTTTACCTATTGTGATTGGTGGCTTTGAAGCGCAGGCGATTGCAGTGGCTCTTGAGAAAATGCAACCCAGCCGGCCTTTGACACATGACCTGATGAAAAACTTCATGAACGCCTTTAATGTAGAATTACAAGAGGTGGTCATCAGCAATTTACAGGAAGGCATTTTTTATTCCAAGCTTATCTGTTCCAATAACGACGAAACCATCGAGATAGATTCCCGTACATCCGATGCATTAGCCCTTGCTGTTCGTTTTGGCTGCCCTATTTACACCTTTGAGAATATTCTCAACAGTGCGGGCATCTTACTGGATGATCCTGCCGGTAAGAAGACTAACAAACCGGTGACCCCAACCATTTCAGAGCATGAAAAAGGTGCAGAGGACGACCTGAAAGCGATGAATGTTGAGGAGTTAACTACACTGTTACAGGAAGTATTGGAACAGGAAGACTATATCCGTGCGATCGCCATACGCGATGAGATTAACAGCCGCAAAAGCAAATAATTTCTTTTTAGTAAAAACAGTGCAGCTGGCAGTGGAAGACTGTAGCTGTTGTTTTGCTATGCAATGAATGCTACATGATTGTATTTCCCAATTGTAAAATAAACCTGGGCTTACATGTTACCAATAAGCGCCCGGATGGTTTTCATGACCTGGAAACTGTGTTCTATCCCCTGCCTGTGCATGACGCGCTGGAAGCCATTACCCATCGCGAGTTGCAATTTGCAGGCAGTGGTATTGCCGTACCTGGGCAGGTAAGTGATAATCTTTGTTTGAAGGCATTTCACCTGTTGCAGCGGGACTTTCCGCAGGTACAACCATTGAGTATTCATTTGCATAAACATATTCCGATCGGTGCTGGTTTGGGTGGAGGTTCGGCTGATGCGGCCTTTATGCTGCAATTAATCAATCAGAAATTTCAGCTGGGATTAACGGAAGCGGCGTTGGTAGATTATGCGGCACAGTTGGGGAGCGATTGTCCCTTCTTTATTATCAACAAGCCTTGTTTTGCTACGGGTCGTGGCGAAATAATGACTCCTGTTGAGCTGGACCTTTCCGGGTATTCGTTTGTGTTGGTACATCCGGGGATTCATGTGAATACGGGTTGGGCTTTTCAGCAGTTGACGCCGAAGGCGCCTGCTGATGCATTAAAAGACATCATACAATTGCCGGTAGCGGCATGGAGAAATAAGCTCAGCAATGATTTTGAGGGGCCGGTATTTGCTGCACATCCTGCGTTGGCAAAAATAAAGGAGCAACTATATGCTGCAGGGGCCGTGTATGCAACGATGAGTGGGAGTGGCTCCGCTTTGTTGGGTATCTTTCCTAAAAACAAAATAGCTGACATCTTGTGGGATGTCAGCTATCGGGTATTTACTATCAGGTAAGTCTTACTTTACAGAAGCTACCAGTGTTTTGAAAGTTTCTGGTTCATTCATAGCCAGATCAGCCAGAACTTTTCTGTTCAGGTCGATGTTTTTACCGGCTAATTTGTTCATAAACACAGAATAGGTCAACCCTTCTGCTCTTACAGCAGCGTTGATACGGGCGATCCACAGCTGGCGGTAGTTTCTTTTCTTTAATTTACGACCAACATAGCTGTAAGTAAGTCCTTTCTCAAGAACGTTCTTCGCTACTGTGTAAACATTTTTTCTTTTACCGTAGAAGCCTTTGGCTTGCTTTAAGATCCTTTTTCTCCGGGCTCTTGAAGCTACGGCATTAACTGAACGAGGCATTTGCTTTGTTTTTTCTCAGGTTATAAAATTCGATTCTTTTGACAGATACTAGCGCATTCCGAGCATTCTCTTAACCAGGTTAAGATTTGCTTCGTGAACCAGCGTACTACCTCTTAAGCTACGTTTTCTTTTCGTAGATTTTTTAGTCAGTAAGTGGCTTTTGAAGGCCATGAACCGCTTAATCTGTCCGTTCCCACCAACCTTGAACGTTTTCTTGGCACGGGAATGTGTCTTTACTTTGGGCATCTTACATCAAATTTGGTCTGCAAAGGTAGGAAAATAATTTAATAAAGCACAGTCTTGTGCAAATAAATACGCCGCCAGCCGAAATGTGGATAACTTATTAATATTTTTTTACCCTTTCGCAAGGGATTGACTATCAATTTTCCGCCTTATCTCTTCCCAACTTATCTGGCCACTATTCATATTATAAATAATATCACTTTTTTTATTTCTCTATATTATTTATAATTTTAATCTTAATTTAATTATATATTTTAGCCATACCATGTATAAATACCTGACGCCTATGAAACCATTTTACACATTACGCAGTATAGACCGGATATCCCTCACCGGCTATTTTTATCGATGTAAAGAGTTGAGGAACAATAAGGACTGACCGGAGCCATCCGCCAGACCTAATACTTTTTTTACTTAACTGCTTGCACCTATGAAACGACTATTAACCTTTTTATTCCTCCTACTGGGGTTCATCCTGCTGAATAAGCAGGTGAGCGCGAGGCAAAACCCTTCCAAAGGGGATGCCTTTATGAACCTCCCGGATTCTGCCTGCTGGAACAGTTTCGCCAGTACGAACGTATTTTTCTGGCAAAGCACCAAAATCGTAGATTCCGTAGACTGGATTATCACCGGGGGAGGCTACAATATTTTGTACGCGAGTCAGCGAAATGCGAACCTTACGCCCAAACTAATCGGGCAAAAGCCGGAGGCTACCGGAAACAAGAACGCTTTGACAATACAGTTCCTTGATCTGGGACTATATACTATTAAGGCGACTTTGTATTACCAGGGCACAAAAACGATTGTTAGTAAGACTATATATGTTAAAGATTGCTCCATGGCCACCTGCCTGGGGCAAAATACCGGTGTGGGAGATTTCCTGGAGGACTTTGGTAAGTTCCCTAAAAACGCCACTAATAGTGTCAGTAGCCCAAGCGCACCTACTCCCGCCAATGGTGGGTACAATTATGTGCCCGTGCCACTCGCCGTTGATTTTGCAGATAACAGTTACACCGTTTTTTGGCATACACAGATTCGATCAGAATGGGTTAAAGCATATAATCACTCCCCTAATCCAGACCCTAACTATGTGGGTGGTATGCTAATTGCGAACTCAGCAGTTGATAAAAAAACATTTTTCGTTAAAAAAGCGGTTCCTGTATGCCCCGGCTCTATGTATAATTTCAGTGCCTGGTTTATGAATGTCAATAGCAAGTCGACATTTAACGACGGTTGCGCATCCGGGAACGTCGATGGATACCATTATGCCGGTGTGACCTTTCAGATCACAGATGATGCTACTGGAGCAGTGCTTGCCAAGTTCAAAACCTATGATGTATCGATGAACCTCGATGCGCCCACCTGGCAGGAATATGGAGGTGCATTCAAAACACCGGCGAATGTAACTGCGGTAACCCTGTCTATTATAAACGATAAACAGGGAGGTTGCGGTAATGACATAGCCATTGATGATATCAGTTTCAAATATTGTAGTCCTTATATATACTCATTTATTGATGGACAAGACAAACCGCCTTTAAGGGCGGATTCGTTGTGTGAGGGAGCTCCTGTTACCATTAAAGCGGTATATAGTCCTTTTGACTATTTCACCAATCCTACTTACCAATGGCAATACACCAGGGATACACTGAATTGGCCGGCTAATCCTGTCTTCCCGACAGGCGTTACGGGGATCAATACTTCTGTACTTACATTTCCGGTTGGCACACTGAAAGGTGATCCGAATCAGATTGTAGATTATTATTTCCGGGTAAACATCCTGGAAAAGAATAACCCCAGCAACTGTGCTTCTCCATCTCTCTATACAAAAATCTCGGTACTCCCTAAACCTAAAGTAACTATTTCTTCGGGCAGGATATGTATTGGTGATTCTGTATTATTAACAGCGAATGGAGGATATAGTACTTATGAATGGCAAACCAATCCTGTTGTCACAGGGCCGAAGATGACTGCGTTTCCTACCGTTAACACCACGTTTGCAGCCATTGGTATTGCAGACTACGGATGGAATAGTGTTAAAAAAGAACCCCGGCAATGTAGAGACACCGGTTATGCCAACGTTATTGTAGATCTGCAACCTACAATTGACATGACGGCTGCTCCTACCGATATCTGTTTGGGTAAACAAATTACACTGACTCAAACTCACGGAGGTGCTCCTCCGGATAGTATATCCTGGACATGGCGGTATAATGGTACTACCATCGGTAACCTTAGCGATGTAACACTGAATCATACACCTACGAGTGTAGGTACCCAGCAATATACCGTTACAGTAAATAATCATACCTGTACCGCGGCCGATACTGCCTCTGTGATTGTGAGATCGGTACCTAAAGCAGATGTAGATACCATTTACAAACAATGTAATATACCGGACTTCAATATTAAAAGAAGTACACCTCCGGCAGATCAGCAAGGTAAATGGATATTTGATGGCCCTCATAAACTGGAGGTAATCACCAATACCACTACGCCGGCAACAACTGTTAAAGGCGTACTACCTGGCGATACCGTTCACCTTTTCTGGATTATCACCAACAAAGCACTGGCGGCTTGTACCGATACTAACCGGGTTACACTCATCAATACCAAACCGCTTACAATAAGTGACGCTGGTAAAGATTCGGTACAGTGTGGTAACGCTGACTTTAAACTGAACGCCACCCAACCGGGCATCGGAGAAAAAGGTAAATGGACGTTAGGAACTGGTACTACCAGTGCAGATGTTTCGTTGGATTACGACACGGCGTATAATACGACTGCGCATATACTTGGCGCTACCCGTCCTAAAACAGTGCAACTCATCTGGAGTATTTCCAATGGTGTATGTGCCGGTGCCACTTCCAGCACCATCAAACTGACGGTGAAGAACCCTCCTACCGTTAAAGTAAGCGCAGCGGCTGTATGTAATACTTCCCCCACATTTACAGTAGCATATAACAGTCAAACAGGCACGCTCCTGAAATATGTACTGGATGTGAATCCCGCCGCATTACCAGCGAGGAAGATGCCGAACTTTGCAAAAATCACCGGCACCTGGCCGCTTACAACGCCAGCAGGTTCCTTTACCGTGCCACTGCCTGCAGGAACAGCTCCGGGCAGTTATGATTTTGTGCTGACTGCAAGTGAAGATCCAGCGAATGGATGTAATACAACGGTTTATTTCTCTCTATCTGTAGAGAAGCCGTCTACTACCCCTACAGGTGTTACGGCATCGGTAAGTAGTTTATGCGTAACCGGTAGTACTACCTTAACTGTTGTTGGAGGTTCTCTTGGAGTTGACTCCACTGGTAAAAAAGCTACCTGGAAGTGGTACACGGGTGCATGCCCTGGTTCCGCAGGTAGCATACGCGTTTATCCTGCTTCGTCCAATGCAGACAGCTCTGTTGTTACCTTTAATAATATTGCAGCGACTACTACTTATTATGTGATGGCGCCGAGTACAGGACCTTGTAGTAATACAGCTTGTGCTTCTGTAAAAGTAACCGTGTATGCGCAGCCTAATACAGCGAATGCCGGCATAGATCAACAGGCTTGCGAACGTACAGCAGATTTCCAGTTAAATGGTAATGCAACAGGGGTAACAGGTGCTCAGGGTTTGTGGACGACCTGGAATAGTAATGCAATTATTACTAACCCTACTCAGCCCAGTGCGACAGTAAAGGTAAATATTGGAGATACTGCGACTTTATTTTGGACAATTTCAAATGGCCCTTGCACAACAACAACGGATACGGTGTTTATCGCCAACTTCAAAAAACCGATAGCGGCAGCTGCCAACATTGATCAGAAACACTGTAATGACTCTATGTTCACCATGGCGGCCAATAAGCCGACAGAATACGGAGCAAAAGGTACATGGACAGCAGTTGGCAGGCCTACCTGGGTAACTATCACAGACACCACTTTAAATACTACTGCAATTAAAGTATTAGCCGGTCATACTGCTACAATGGTATGGACCATCACTAACGGTACCTGTGCCGCTACTACCGACACCGTGCTGCTGACCAACTACGACATCCCTGCTATCGCAAATGCCAACATTGATCAGAAACATTGTAATGACTCTATGTTCACCATGGCAGCCAACAAGCCGACGGAATATGGTGCATATGGTAACTGGACCGCAGTAGGTAGACCAGGCTGGGTAACTATTACAGACACCACTTCAAATACCACTAAAATCAAAGTATTGGCCGGTCATACCGCTACAATGGTATGGACCATCACCAATGGTACCTGTGCCGCTACTACCGATACCGTGCTGCTGACCAACTACGAC
>NZ_DATCVJ010000900.1:0-12057 GCF_036566945.1 Chitinophaga sp.
GCACCACGGTGCAACTGGACAGTACTGCCAACGGTATGCTGGCAACGCAGGGTAATGCGGTGGTAATGAATCAGAAAAATGGAGAACTCATTTACAAATCAGCCAATAAACCCAGCACCGCTGTCGTATATAATAGCATCACTACTCCCAAAGGTGGAACCTATAAAGTGACATTGCCAGACGGCAGCTACGTGGTGCTGAATGCCGCTTCTTCCATTCAGTTTCCCACCGTTTTCACCGGCCATAGCAGAACAGTTGAAATAACCGGTGAAGCATATTTTGAAATATTCCCCAATGAGACCATGCCATTTCGTGTAAAAGTGAACAACATAGCAATACAGGTATTGGGCACGCACTTTAATGTAAATGGATATAAAGATGAAGATGCCGTGAAAGTCACTTTACTGCAAGGCGCCGTAAAGGTAGCAGAAGGTAAAAGTAGTCTGCTGCTAAGGCCTGGCCAACAGGCCCTGATGATGGACGGTGATAATAAAGTAATCAATCAGGTGGACATAGAGGAAATAATCGCCTGGAAAAACGGCGCTTTTAATTTCAACCAATCAAGCCTTCCGGAAGTGATGCGACAAATAAGTCGCTGGTATGATGTAACCGTAGAATATGACGGGAAAATCAGTGACAGACATTTTACCGGCATCGTCAGCAGAACCGAAGACATATCCGCGGTGCTGGACTTCATGAAACTGGCAGGTATAAAATTCACAATAGAAGAACGAAAAATTATCGTAAAACAGTAACACCACTTACATAAGAGAACTGGTCAAATAAAACCGTCCCGTGTGCGAGACGGAACGGCGCTTTATTTGGGCAAATTTTCCCGATGATCATCGGGAACTAAACAATCTATGCAGTTATGTTTATTCTTTCACCCAATCCCACCTATGCTTTGGCACAGATGGAAAAAACAAAAGTATGAATTTAAAAGTACATTTTCCTTTCCACAGAAAATGGAGAGCCACACCTCAAACATTATTGATTATGAAACTCACGAGCCTTCTTCTAGTGGCCGTTTGTTTGCAGGTTAGTGCTACTGGCTTTAGTCAGGGCATCACGCTTTCTGAAAAGAATGCGCCACTAAGCAAAGTGCTTAAAGCGATTAACCGGCAGGCAGGGTTTAAGTTTTTTTATGAAGTTGAATTATTGGATAAGGCAGATAAAATAGATATTGATGTCCACAATGCATCCCTGGAAGAAGCGTTGGCCATCTGCTTTAAAAATTCAGCATTGAGCTTCACCATTTCCAGGAATACTATTATCATCACACCTCTGACCGCCAAAAAAGTAACAGTCGCCGACAACGACCCCGTACCCGTTGAGATCAAGGGCCTGATACTGGATGAAAATGGTCATCCACTGCAAGGCGCCACCGTAAAATTGAAAGGAACCGCCATCGGTACCGCCACGGATGCCAACGGCATCTTTATACTTAAAATCCCCAATACCACTGGTAAACTGGTTATTTCTTATGTAGGATATGACCCCGTGGAAATAGCCGCATCTACCCCAGGCCCCCTGCGGATTGCATTACACCCTGCCGCTTCTACGGTAGATGAAGTAGTAGTGGTCGCCCACGGAAAACAAAAGAAAAAGGAAATGGTGGGTGCTGTTACCACCATCAAACCAGCTGAATTGAAGATACCAGTCAGCAACCTCACGAATGCATTGGCGGGTAAACTAGCCGGTATCATTGCGTACCAACGCAGCGGTGAGCCCGGATTCGACAACGCCGACTTCTTCATCCGCGGGGTGACGACTTTCGGTTACAGACAATCGCCGCTGATACTGATCGATAATATAGAAACCTCCACGACCGATCTGGCACGCTTACAGGTAGATGATATCGCCAGTTTTTCTATTATGAAAGATGCCACCGCTACGGCCCTCTATGGTTCCAAAGGCGCCAACGGCGTGATCCTGATTACTACCAAAGAAGGGAAGGAAGGAAAAGCCATCATTTCATTCCGCGCTGAAAATTCCCTATCACAATCTACCCGCAACGTAGAACTGGCAGATCCGATTACCTATATGGAACTGGCCAATGAAGCCGTATTAACCCGTAACCCCCTGGGCGGATTGTTATACTCAAAAGATAAAATAGAAAACACCAAAAAAGGAACTGATCCCACCATTTTCCCACAAACGGATTGGCAGGATATGCTATTGCGGAAATCAACGATGAACCAACGCTATAACCTGTCTGTAAATGGTGGCGGTAAAGTAGCCCGGTACTATGTTTCCGGCGCACTTAATGTAGACAATGGCATCATGAAGGTAGACCCCACCAGCAATTTTAACAGTAACTCAAAATTAAAATCCTACTCCATAAGAAGTAATATCAATATCAACCTGACACCCACTACGGAAATGATTGCCCGCCTTTCGGGAAGTTTCGATGATTACAACGGACCGGTAAAAGGAGGTACAGACATTTATGACCAGATTATGCAATCTAATTCTGTACTGTTTCCTGGTTACTATGATCCTACAGAAGAAACAAAATATGTGAAACATATTATGTTTGGAAATGCTTCCGATGGCAGATATAATAACCCATATGCAGATCTGCAAAAAGGATATAAACAGTTTAACCGCTCCACCATCAATGCACAAATCGCGTTGAACCAAAAGTTGTCATACATCACAGAAGGGCTGTCGGCAAGAGGACTGTTGAATATTCAACGCAATGCCTATTTCGATCTTACCAGACAGTATAACCCCTTCTTTTATGTAGCATACAACTATGACTATGTGGCTAAATCATATTCGCTGAAAGCCCTCAACCAGGAAGATGGTCAGTCGGCCGCGCCCACCGGTACAGAATACCTGAACTACGCAGAAGGCAGTAAACAGTTGTCATCCGATTTCTACGGAGAACTGGCCCTCGACTACCGCCGGGAATTCGATAAGAAACATAGTGTGAGCGGAACATTGGTCGGCATCGCCAAAAACAGCCTAACCGGCAACGCCGGCGACCTTCAGGGCTCATTGCCTTTCCGCAATCTGGGCTTGTCGGGAAGGGCATCCTATATGTACGACAGCCGCTACGCGGCGGAATTTAATTTTGGATATAACGGGTCTGAACGTTTTTATAAAACGCAAAGATTCGGTTTCTTCCCATCTGCCGGTATCGCCTATACGATATCCAATGAAAAGTATTGGGATAAGCTGAAAGACATTGTCACCAAATTGAAGTTCAGGGCCACCTATGGCTTCGTTGGAAATGATGCCATTGGTAGCCCTGCCGATCGTTTCTTTTACTTGTCAAATGTAAACATGAATAGTGGCCCCCGCGGCATGCGGTTCGGAACCCTGAAAGATTATAGTCTTTCCGGTATCGATATTTCCCGATATGCAAATAATGAGATCACCTGGGAGAAAGCCAGAAAAACAAACATCGGTCTTGAAACCACCTTTTTCGACCGCCTGAATTTCGATGTGGATATCTACAATGAAAAGCGCACCAATATCCTGATGACACGCGCTTCCATACCCACTACCATGGGACTGTCGGCCGATCTGAGAGCCAATGTGGGCAAGGCATCCTCCAAAGGAATTGATGTGGCCATGGACTATTCTCACCAGATTACTAAAAAATGGTGGGCGAAAGGGATGGCCAATTTTACCTACGCTACCAGTGCGTTTCAGGTATATGAAGAACCCCAGTATCCTGAACAAAATAAACTGCATACCGGACACTCTCTGTCCCAGCAATGGGGATACATCGCAGAACGGTTATTTGTAGATGACCTGGATGCCAAAAATTCACCTACCCAAAATTTTGGCCAGTATGGTGGAGGGGATATTAAGTACAGAGATGTAAACGGTGATGGTAAGATCACCGAATTGGATCAGTGCCCTATTGGTTTTCCCACCACACCGGAAATTGTATATGGCTTTGGCGTTTCTACCGGATACGCTCACTTCGATTTTTCTGTTTTCTTCCAGGGCCTGGCCAGGGAATCATTTTGGATAGACGCTAAAGCAACGTCTCCTTTTGTCGACGAACAACGCCAGCTCCTGAAAGTATGGGCAGATAACCATTGGAGTGAAGATAACAGGAACATCTATGCTTTATGGCCGCGACTCAGCACGGAAGTAAATGAAAACAACACACAGCCCAGCACGTGGTTTATGCGGAATGGGGCACTGCTGCGCATAAAATCAGTGGAAATCGGTTACACCTTATCCACGAACCTGATGAACAGGCTTCGCCTGGCCAATGCCCGTTTTTATGTAAATGGTGTGAATCTGCTCACCTTCAGCAAATTCAATCTATGGGATGTGGAGATGGGAGGTAACGGTCTTGGCTATCCGATTCAACGGGTGATCAATGTTGGCGCTACACTTTCCTTTAAATAAGCTCCGGCATTAAAAGAATCCTACCATTATTCATTACTGAAAGAAGCAACTATGAAAATTTTAAAAATAGTAATACTTACATTCATGGTTACATGCAGCTGTTCATGTAGCAAGTTCCTGGATATTGTGCCGGACAACGTAGCCACGTTGGATCAGGCATTTCAATTAAGAGCCACCGCCAAAAAATACCTGTTTACCTGTTACTCCTATCTGCCACCACTGGCCAGCGTAACACAGAATTATACCTTCCTGGGCTCCCGGGAAATAGCAACGCCATACCCGGGTTCACAAGCTCCCGGTGTACCCACTTCCATCATGGAGCTGGGCTACGATTATCAGAACCTGGTAGATCCTATCAACAACTACTGGGACGGAACAAACGGAGGAGTTGCCATGTTTACTGCCATCCGTACCTGCAATATTTTCCTGGAGAATATCGATAAAGTACCCGATATACAGGACGTAGAAAGAAAAAGATGGATCGCGGAAGTAAAGGTACTCAAAGCATACTATCACTATCTCCTGGTAAGAATGTACGGGCCTATCCCCATTATCAAAACCAACCTGCCCGTTTCTGCAGATGTGGATGCTGTTAAAGTAAAACGAGAACCGGTAGACGTGGCCATCTCCTATATCGCCCAGCTGATAGATGAATCAGGAAAGGACTTGCCACTCGTGATTGCCAATCAACGCGAAGAGCTGGGACGCATCACCCGGCCCATTGCATTGGCCATAAAAGCATATGCACTGGTGCTGGGCGCCAGTCCGCTTTTTAATGGTAACGCAGATTATGCCAGCTTAAAGAATAAAGACGGACAAGCGCTAACCAGTTCCGGCGCCGAAAATTCCAAGTGGTCAAATGCCGCCGCCGCATGCAGCGATGCCATTACCTCAGCACAGGAAGCCGGCTTTCAGCTGTATTACTTCACCAAACCATTTGACCTGAATGCGATCAGCGATACGACCAAAAAATGTATGGATATAAGATGTGCTATTACGGAAGAATGGAATCAGGAAGCCATATGGACTTTTACAAATGGCACCACATCAGAACTGCAACGTGAATGCGCACCACGTAATGATGTGTATTCCTATACCTATGCCCTGTGGGCAGCTAACATGAACGCCTGCGAAATATTTTATACAAAAAATGGCGTGCCCATTGAAGAAGATATCAACTGGGACTATGCTAACAGGTACACCGCTTTAAAAACAATTCCCGCCTCTATGCGGAGCATCTTAAAGCCTAACTATACCACTTCCAGCTTTAATATGGACAGGGAATACCGCTTCTACGCAGACCTGGCATTTGACGGTGCTTCTTATTTCATGAAACAACGTCCCAGTGAAGATAACCTGCTTTACATTAATACCATGTGGGGATCATCTTCCGCTAATTCTCTTTCCAGGTATTCGTTCACCGGATACTGGCCTAAAAAACTGGTAAGCTGGAAAACCTCCGGTGATGGCGGGTCTTACACGGCAGACGCTTATGCATGGCCAGCCATCCGTTTAAGCGCACTATACCTGATGTACGCAGAGGCGCTGAATGAATCAGAAGGCCCCTCCGCTAAAGCATATCAGTACATCGATGAAGTGCGTAAACGCGCCGGGCTGAGTGGGGTGGTGGAGTCATGGACCAAGTATTCCAGGAATGCGGCGAAACCAGCCACCAAAGAAGGACTGAGAAGTATTATTCAGCAGGAAACCATGATAGAATTCATCTTCGAAGGAGAAAACTATTGGAACATGCGCCGCTGGAAGCGCCTCGACTTAATGAACAGACCCATTACCGGATGGGATGTTTCTCAAAACAATCCTAATACTTTCTATAGGGTAAGAACCATTTATAAACCACATAATACCTACAGGGATTTTCTTGCACCTATCAAGGAAAATAATCTGTACGTCAATCCTAATCTCGTTCAAAACCCTTTATGGTAAAATAGTTTTTGATACTGAAGACTAAAAAATAAGCACATGAAAAAAATATTTTGCATAAAAATATCCACCGTCGCCATTTTAATATTTGCTATGCTGTACGCCTGTCAAAAACAAACAGGCACTAACCTGGAACCGATCTATAAAAGCGATAAAAAACCGCCGGCAGTATCGAATGTACGCGTAATCAATTTTCAGGGCGGCGCTTATATTGTATATGATATACCCGCCGACCCCGAAATCCTGTATGTGCAGGCCGACTATATGATCAACAGCAGTAGCAGCCAGCAATCTAAAGCATCTTACTATACCGATACTATTAAGGTAGCAGGATTTGAAAAGGCAAAAGAATACAAGGTGAATTTATTTTCAGTGAGCAGAAGTGAAGTGAAATCAGATCCGGTAGCCGTAACGGTCAATCCACTCACGCCGCCTTACCTGACTACCAAATCCACGCTCTCCATTCTCGCAGATTTTGGAGGTGTGAATATACAGTTTAAAAATCCAAGCGAAAGTGACATTGCTATTGTTGCCCTGGTAGATACCATCGGTAAGTCGGAGTATGTATACACCAACTACACGAAGGATTCTTCCGGGAATTTTTCTGTCCGTGGATTCGATGCCCGCGAAAGGAAATTTGGTGCTTATGTAAGAGACAGATGGGGAAATACCTCCGACACGGTATGGGCCAACATCACGTCGATGAATGAAGTGGAACTGGACCGAAGCAAAATGAAAGCAGTGGTGCTTTCCGGAGATATGCAGGGTTGTTGTGGTTCAAGTTTGAATGTGCCGTTGACCAATCCCTACAAGTCCGGCGATGGGGCACTCTATGGGGTTACCGGCAGCACTGATTCTGTTCCCGCGCGTGTAACCGTAGATCTGGGGCAAACAGTAGTATTGAGCAGGTTCAGGTACTGGATGCGTCAAAATGGAGGGGCAGAATTCAGGAATGGTACGCTACGTTTCTTTAAGGTATATGGTAGTATGAATCCTAACCCCAACGGCGCCCTGGATGATACCTGGACGCAGCTGGGCGGTACCTACGAGCTGGTGAAACCATCCGCACTTCCTTACGGGCAGCTAAACAGCGCCGACTATGAGGTAGTCAACAATGGGGCTGAATTTACATTTCCCTTGCCAGCTATCCCCATCCGTTATTTCCGGTTGGTAGTACTTCAAACCTATAACGGTGGTACCGGATTGGAAATGGCGTCCATAAAATTTATGGGAGATTATAAATAGTAAAGCAACTATCATTTAAAATCATTGGCATGAGAAATAAACTTATTGGATTAATGATTTGTACAGGCACCCTTTTTTCCTGTACAAAAATGGATCATGAATATGAGCCCTATCTGAAAAGCGGTGAAATCTTTTATACAGGCACTCCTTATGACCTGGAAGTCCATCCGGGAAGGGGAAGAGTGGAAATTCAGTTTACGCAATCGAAAGATCCCAATATTGCAAAGTATACCATCTTCTGGAGCAATCATGATAAACATCTTGATGTGACACCCGACAATGCACACACCATTCAGAAGGTCATCGTGGGTGGTCTTAATGAGGGAGATTACACTTTTGAGATCGTCGCTTATGATAAGAGCGGCAATAGGTCTACCCCCAAAAGCGCTATTATCAGTGGATCTTGCCTGGGAAGCCTGTATGAAGGCAACCTGCTGGTGAGAAGAACCGCTTTTGCGAATAGCCGTGCCGGAATAATAGCAGCCCTTTCTTCCGTAGATTCCACCTGCAAATATACCGAGGTATCCTACATCGGTAGCGATGGTGCAACGATAAGGAGGATACTGGCGGATATGAACGCTTTCTCAGATACGCTGACCGATATGAAAAGTACCGCCGCAACGGTGCAGCTAAAAACAGCCTATGTGCCGCCCGATGGGATTGATACATTTTATGCTACACAAAGTATCTCCGTTAACCTGGCTGCCGCTGGCTATGTATGCACCGGCGTCATGACGGACTATACCAACAGCGGTCTTACAGGCCCGTATCCATGGAATGCCACTCTCAGAGCGTTGAGCGCCACGCAGCTGGAGCTGGTGGATAATGATTATTCCAAAGATGTATATCATAAAATACTCAGTAACGGAAGCGATTCGTATTATGGAGAGTTCGGGGTGGTCTTTAATCTCGATAATAATTACAACGTTATCAGCATGGTCAACAAATACGGGCAGCCTTCGTCTAATGGACGGTCCGGTGAACTGGACCCGTCAGGAATAAATAAATTTGACCCGGTGACCCGGACGTTAAAAGTTAAATATTGGATGAATCAGCCGGGCGCTACGCATCGTACCTCGTTTGATGAAACATTTACGATGAAATAAGATTCGCTTAAGAGACTATTTCCGTTATACCCTATATGACCGGAGGAGCTGGCAGCCTTATAAGCTGCCGGCTTTTCATTTTCTGTTGTACTATCCTGCTATCATCTTCCACGCAACAGCACTTCTATCCTGACAGTCTATCCTGATCCTTGCTATATTATTCATACTTATATCTTTAACATATCACTAATATACCATTTTAGCGGAATCCTCCATAGGTGAAAGGCGGGAGCGCTCACTTATTTTTCCCTTGAAAGTTAGGCTGCAACCGCCTAACAGGATGAAATCCATCTGCCTGTATATAAAAAAAACGACCGGGACGTTTTTTATGTCAACAAATCCAGGGTGACAGATGTTATCAGGAAATACATAACGTAGCAAACCACAGCAGTGGTATCATTCTCCTGGGCATTTACATTGAACATCATCAAAACGAAGCCGTCTTTTCAGGCGCAGCCGCTTTGCGGAGGCTGATGCGTGGGGATGGGTATTTACGGATATCAAAAAGGAGGATCATGCAAAGCCCTTTACATCGCACTCATTTTAACAACTTTACAGCAGCTTTTTGCGCATTCTTTCTGTTTGCCTTATTGTCGATCCCAAAAGGAGTATCGGCACAAAAGACGGATTCCCTGATCATGAATAACGGGAATGTCATTGTCGGTGAACTCAAATTGCTGGACAAGGGTGTGGTCACCATTGAAACCGACTATTCAAAAGATGATTTTACGATCGAGTGGACTAAAATCAAAGCGATCTATTCAAAAAGCCATTTTTTAATTACGCTAAAAAATGGTCTTCGCTTAAACGGCAGTATGCAAACAGACAGTGTGACCAGGAAGGTGATCATAACACCCGTACAGGATAGCCCGGTGGTTACCACGGTCAGCGATATCGTTTACCTCAAGGGCCTGAAATCAAGCTTCTGGAGCAGGGCCAGCGCCAGTATAGATATGGGACTGAGCCTGACAAAAGCCAATAATCTGCGGCAATTTACTGTGAGAAGCAACGTGGGGTATTTGGCGGATAAATGGGAAGCTACGATGTTCTACAACGACCTCCGGTCCAAGCAGGACAGCATCGACGCAACCAGGCGCACGGAATGGGGGCCTACCTTCAAGTACTTTATGCAACACGACTGGTTTGCGGCCGCCTCCCTCAACTTTCTGTCGAATACAGAACAGGCACTGGACCTTCGTACCACAGGAAAACTAGGTATGGGAAAATACTTTGTTCATACCAATAAAACATATGTTGGTGCTGGCGCCGGTGTGGCGTACAACAGGGAAGTATTCACCAATGAAACGACGTCCAGGAGCAGCCTTGAAGCCTATTTTGGCTACGAGGTAAACCTGTTCGACGTAAAAGATTTCAGCCTGCTAACAACGGGATATGCTTATCCCAGTCTTACGGAAGCCGGCCGGTGGCGTGCGGATTTTTCTCTTGACACGAAATATGACCTGCCCCTCAATTTTTATTTGAAGTTCGGTGGTACGCTTAACTATGATAATCAGCCGGCGGTAAGCGGTAAGGATATTGACTATGTACTTGCGTTCACTTTCGGATGGGAACTATAATTTAAAAACATACATCATGAAGCTATTATTTCTGGTGACCATGCTCACAATCAGCATGCAAATCGCCTCTGCGCAACAACAGACGACTCCCCACAAATTCAGGATCAATGCCCTGGCGGGTTATGTATTTGACGACAGCTTCGATTCCTATTATGATGCCAATAGTTACTATAACGGTGTTCTTCAAGGTGGCTTCCAATGGGGCGTGGGCCTGGAATACATGGTTCGGGACGTGTACGGTGTAGAACTGCAATATCTTCGCCAGGACACCAAAGGGCCCGTCACTTATTTCCAAAACGGTGTCAAGAATACCAATTTCGATCTGGCGGTTAATTACATCCTGTTGAGCGGTAACCGGTATTTCAAACTCAACTCTCCGCTAACGCCCTATGCAGGTATTATGGCAGGTGTTGGGATCTTAAATATTGACAATCCGGACAATGGAAGAAGTTCCAACGCTACCAAATTTTCCTGGGGCGTAAAGGGAGGCACAAATATCAATGTTTCATCACGGTTCGCCTTTAAACTGCAGGCGCAATTATTGTCCGCGGTACAGGGCGCCGGCGGTGGTGTGTACTTCGGCACCGGCGGTCTTAGTACGGGTCTTTCTACTTATTCTACCATATTGCAGTTTGGCTTCAGCGGTGGTATCGCCGTGTCTTTCTAAGTGTTAAGCAATTGGATACTGCAGCTCACTGATTGATCGCATTGACTAAATCAGTGGCTGCCTGCTCATCGAACGAAGTGTTGCTGCTGTCGAAGAATTTTTTCGCGGCAGCAACAGCTGCAGGATCTTTTTCTATCGCCGCTAAGAAACTTTTTCGTTTTAAACTTACTTTAGTAAGGGTACCATCTCTGAGTAGGTAGTAGGTGTATTCTTTTTTATACTCGTCGTAGTTGTGGCCTGTTTGCGTGACTCCTTTATCTACGAAATTGGCGCGTTCAAATTTAATTTTTGCCGCTTTCACCAATGAGTATTTCCCGGTTGCCATCCGCTGCATAAATTGCGGTCCGGCATCTGTTTTTATATTTACAAAATACGAAGTTTCACCATTTTTAGCCAGGTGAAATGCTTGTACATCCTTACTTTCCGGGGTATATGCTTTTCCGTCGCCGGCGCGGATAATGAGGGCGTTTTTCTCCAGATCCACATTGGCTTCATACACCACGGAGCGTTTCACCGGTTTGTTTTCCATGGAGTCGAGCCAGAGATGCCCCCAATCATCGTATAAATAAGGACTGCCGACCGTATTGCCCACCGGACGGAAACTGGTAGCCAGAAAATAGGAACTGATCCCATTGAAATTATCCAGGATATTTGCGATGTGCGTAGTTTGTACAAGGCCGAGTGAGTCTTGTGCAGCAAGGGGAGCAGCAGCTGTAAACAACGAGAGAATGGTCAGGGTTAATTTTTTCATATAAGCAAATTACTATACTAATATAACGAAATTACTTTTGCGGCGTGTCAAAGGCCGTTCACCCTCCGCCCCATAAATAAATACCCGCGCATATTTTGTTGTTCTGGTTTTAGAAATTATATTACTATATATATCGGGCCTGGCATCGATGGTGATTTGACGGCTGACCCTAAAAACCAAAATTTATGATGGCAAGACTCCGTGTCTTTTTATGGCTGCTTTTAGTGTATGGGTGTGGGTTATTACACGCGCAAACACCTGACAGCACCGGCCGCCAGGCAAGCGATTCCAATGCCAGGCCGGCTGTCGTTCCACCGGGCTTTGTACAAAAAATGCATGGATTTGCGAAAACCATCCATAACCAGAGTGTGGCAGAACGCGAAGCCGATAAGA
>NZ_DATCVJ010000901.1:0-6977 GCF_036566945.1 Chitinophaga sp.
CCTTGTGAGACGCGTGTTAGTCCATATGAATTTTTTTATAGTATCAGCTACCTGTGATGCGAAATAAGTATTCCTGAGTGCCTGACGAATTTCATTTTCTGCTGAGCGGCATAGTACATTTTTAATCTAAAAGCAGTCGATGAAAACGTGTTGATAATTTCACCACACGAAATTAAGTTTACTAATAGGAAAAATACGTATTTGCACTTTAAGTAAATATTAACTCTTTTAAATATTGGTTGATTTGTTTTCTATCAGCGGCAGATGCCTATCTTTTTATCTGGCTATAACTTGGTTCCGCGGGCATTTGCGCCCAGCATTCCTGATTTTAATCGCTTTCCTTCTGTTAATTTATAATCCCGTATGAAGGGTACAATATCCTGCCCCAGGCGCAAAGGTTGTTGTTCATTAAACCCAAGTGCTTCGGGTGATTTACCTACCCACTCACTTTTCTTAGCTATAATTGTAATGGTATATTTTTTCGGATCTATCGTTAACGTGGTAAATAGCGGGTCTTTATAAGGACAGGTACGGGAGATCCAGGGATAATTCTTATGAATTTCCGGAGAATAGCTCTCGTGCATAAAATTTTGTCCTACCCAGAAATAAGAAGCGGAATTAATGGTCAGGTAAGGAATGTCATTTACATACTGCAGATTATCCACGTGTGTATGACCATTAATGATCATTACCACACGGTGGCTGGCAGCCGTAATGATGTCCTGTATTTCCGTGGCATTGTCAACAGCCAGATAACCTACCAGCGGCTGATGGCAAACTACGATGACTGGTTCACTGGTCTCTTCGAGTTGCTGTTTTAGCCAGGCTGTTTGTGCAGGACCTATATAAGCCGGGTATCCGCCTTTGTGCGCAGGCGATCCTTTTTCATTTCCGTTGAGGATAATAAACCGGAAGCCGTTCACCACTTTGGTATAATAAGGAGCAGGCATGCCCCATACTTCTACACATTGTTTGTGGGTAAAGCCACTATCCGTATCATGATTTCCAATTACGTGGAGTCTTGTGGGATGCGATTGATTGAATAAATCGATGATGTTTTTGTTCTTTTCCGCAGGATAAGCGAAATCGCCCAATTGCATCAGCGCATCGGGCCTCGATTTCCCGGCAGCATCCAGGAATGCCTGGAGTCTGGCAACGCCATCGTGCATAACATCGTGATGGAGGTCTGTAATTAATCCTACGGAAAGTTTCCGTGTATTCACAAAGGCGCCTCGTGCAAAAACCGGCACGGCAAGGGAAAGACAGGCTGTCATTGTGTTGCCGATAAACGCTCTCCGGCTCCATTTGTTATTGCTGCGTTGTTCCATTGTCAATAATTTGTTCACTTTGCGACTTAGATGTACAGGTTCACCTTTAATTGGCGAGTACAAGATAGTAATTATTTCCTTATTGGAAAATTAATTTCCCCTAGATAAATTATATATATTTACAATATATCGACAAAGCGCTGGCTTTTATTGCGAATAAATGAGCAACGCCCGGCGAATGCCAGGCGTTGCTCATTTACGTATATCCTATTGCGTTAGTGAACTTTAAACAGGTTACAGCGCTTCACATTTTACAACTTTCCCATTAATAGATACCCGGCTTTTCCCACCGGCTTTCACGGTTACTTTAGGCCATTGCATGCAGGCGGTATAACTGAGAGGATGTAATGCCTGCTTGCTGGTTTCGGCCATCACCGTCACCTTTGCATCATAATGAGTGGGATTATAGCATTCCAGTTCAATACCAGCGGCACTCTTTTTAATCACTTTAGCCACGATATGGTCAAATACATACAGCTGCGCTTTATCGGTGACTACATAGATACCGGGCAATTCCAGCGCCATCAGCATGCCGTTTGTTTCCGTCCAGGAATTACGGGTATAGATAAAGTTACCCACGCTTTCTTTTCCCTCTGCATCGGAGGGCTGGATACGTTCCATAGATGCCCCTATCATATAATTGTTGGTAATATGCCCCGGCATATTCACCGCTTCCGCGTGGGCATGCTGAATATCCCTGATAAGATCGGCATATAGTAATTTACCGGTAGCCCTGAATAATTTAAAAAGATCATCGCCGGAAGAAGTGCAGATGCCCGGTGCGGCATGCTTATTTTGAATGCTTGCCCAAACAGCGCCCATCATATTACATTGTAATTTTCCAATGGTGCTGGAAGCCGGAAATACCGGCGGATATGAGATCGTCCAGGTAGCGCAAAGACTGGCCTGCGCCCCGGCCATGGCCAGCCACTTGTGATCGTTGGTATAATAATACAAGGCCATTAATGATTCCAGGAACCCAAAAGCAGATTCCGAATTGGCATCCTGCGAAATATCGCCACAGTCGCCGCCAGTGAGGCCTTGCCCGGCCACATCGCGTTGATAGTAAAACGTGGCCGACTTTTCCGCGATGTTAAGCCAATCTTTTCGCCCAAAGTAATTGGCCGCTAATGCCATCCCAGCAGGCACCAATGCCCCTGCGGTGGAATTGAAAACGGCGATCTCTCCTGTTTCCGGCGCGATATACTGCCCAAATTCACCATGCTTGTTCCAGGTGTTGGCAAAGGCCGTAGCCAGCTTTTTCGCTGCCTCTTCCCATTCTTTATGAATCATGGTGGCGTGGCCGGTTTCCTTCAACAACATCAAATGCTTCACCATCCAAAACAATACATCTGCATTCTTCCTTACCATCGCCTGCCGCTCCGGAAAATCAGGATTCATTTTCTCCGTCATGATTTCTCCGTTGGCTTTTATGCCACCAAAGAAATAACCACTTTTCCCCTGTAATTTATTGACCACAAAATCAAGTTCCTTCCCTACTCTTTCCCGCTCCAGGTCATTATTCAACGACAACATCGGGTAGGTATTGATCATCCCGCTCACCCAGCCCAGCTGAAAATCATTATTATTCTCCGGCTTATAATAACTACCAATGTCATTTTGGATAAAATTATTGCTACATATACCGGTGGCTAGTTCCAACAACTTACTCATCGGCAAAATATTTCTGGGAACGGATTCGCCGGACAGGTCTTTCCGCACTTTCATAAACTTTGTCAGTAACATCGGAATACTGGTGGCATCAAATACGTATACCCTGAAGTGTAATGTTACTTCATCGCCGGTATTCCAATCGGGCGCTTTGTCGCCACTCTGATGAAAATCACCGAAGCCGGTGGCCATTTTACGCACTGCCGGCGCTGATATGCTGAAAGCAAATTTATCTTTTGCAGCATCTTCTGTGATGGTAACACCACTATTTCCCCATTTTGTTTGTTGTTCCGTTAGCACAATAAACCCTTTCTGTTCACCGGGCGCATAGAAACAAACGGCCGGTGTAGCCATATTACCGGTTTGTAGCTCTACCAGGGAAGACTTGTTGGGTTCTATGGATAAACGGGGATTATTGGAAATGGTGAGTGGCACCTTTGGATTATAGTACATATCATGCGGATACGGGGGACTATAACCATATCCTATAGTACGGTAGCGGTTCCCGTTGTAGAGAGAAGCCGGTACCAGCACATAGTTGGAAGTGCTCCAGTTGCTAAAATTGAACCCTACCGC
This sequence comes from Chitinophaga sp., assembly GCF_036566945.1. Lineage (GTDB taxonomy): Bacteria > Bacteroidota > Bacteroidia > Chitinophagales > Chitinophagaceae > Chitinophaga. The sequence goes on from NZ_DATCVJ010000901.1 coordinate 3,576, forward strand.
TACAGCCGTTGCGGCGGCCTTACCTTCCGTGAGCCGGAAAGTAGCGGCTACATCTACCACGTCTTTATTGCCTTTCACCTGATTTACTTTGAGGTCCAGGCGCCATTTACCACCTGCTGCTGGTAGTACCTGATCCTGAAAAAAATGTTCTTCCGAGAGATGCACACCGTTGTACTGCCGTTCTGAAAATGTGATAGATCCACGTACGTAGTTCAATAGTTTATTCATTCCCTGATCGGTAAGCTGGGCTACCGACACCTGTGTAGCAGTGATCCCTATCAGTAATAAAAGGAGTCTGCTATAATTATTTTTGCGCATGATATGTCTAATCTCGTATAAAGATCCGCTTATGCGCAGCGGAACACAACCCCAAATTTGACTATTACGGATACTATTTTTGCTGTGATTACATCCATGGTCTCTGACTTTGATGAGTGGTAGTACGCCTCCCGGGTTTTTTACTATCTTTGAAAAGCCAGCAACACCTAACGGGCCAACATTCCATGCAATATATATACGAGAATTTCACCTTTCCGCCGGATCAATCATTTACTGTCAGATCAGAAACGCTGGAAGTAAAAAAGTATGCTGCATTGAAGTCGCATGTTAATTTCGAAATAGCATTACTGGAAAATTGCAGCGGCAAAAGATTCATCGGCGACCACATCGAAGATTTTGAAGGCGCAGAACTTGTATTGATGGGAAGTTATCTTCCTCATTGCTGGCAATACTACCAGGTAATTGATCCGTTGATATCGCCGCAGGCAGTAGTGATCCATTTCTTTCCGGATTTTCTTGGTAAAGAGTTCCTGGAAAAACCAGAGGCCAGGCAACTGAATCTATTATTCGAGAAAGCAGCTAAGGGGGTTTTATTTACCGGCAGTACCCTGCAGGATGCCAAAATGATTATGCATCAGATGGTATTCGTCACCGGTCTAACGAGGCTAGCACTGATGATACGATTACTCGATATATTATCGCAGTCTCAAACATCCAACGTGTTATCATCTCCCTATTACAATACAGTAGAAAATTCCGGGGAGGCCAAAAAGATAAATAAAGTATTTGATCACATCTTTCAAAACTTTAAAGATGATATTGCGCTGCAGGATGTGGCTGATCTCATTCCCATGTCATCCGCAGCGTTCTGCCGTTTCTTTAAACGTAACACCAACCGTACTTTAATAGATTTTGTAAAAGAAGTGCGGATAGGGCATGCTGCGAAATTGTTGCTGGAAGGACAGCACAATGTAGCCGAGGCCTGCTACAACAGCGGCTACAACAACATTTCCAATTTCAATAAACATTTCAAGGAAATAAAAGGGCTTTCACCACGGGATTTCATCAAACAATATGAAGACAAGGAAAAGCACCTGAAGCCGGATGAGCGTCATTCCTAATTAATCTTTGGTAAAACTATAAAAGGGTGTTACTTCTACCCATTTCTTTCCCTGTTCTGTGCCGGCAACCCCGGTTTGATAACCATCCATCAACTTATTCCAGTCGGCGCAGCGCTTGTCATAAGATTCGGCCACTTTTCCCATTTGCCCCAGATCCGCATCTGCCGGCACGGTGATGGTCATTACCAGGAGATAGCCATAGCGGTAAAGCACTATTTTTTGATATCCTGCTTTTTTGAATCCTGCTACTACTTCGGGCCAGATATGCGCATGATAATCCAGGTATTCTTTCAGCTTTAACGAATCGGGTACTATATTCACCACAAATACATGTTCCTTCATCTCCGGATTTTTTTCCTTTTTTACGGTAGCTGTGTTACATGCAAATAACAGCAGTACAAAGCTAACAGCTAACAATCCCGCAAAACAACAACGATACATTCTGTACATAAAAATTAGTTTAACACTATATAAATAATGGCCATGACCAATGCCAGCAATCCCCAGCCAAGCCATAACCCGCGGCCCATTGCGGGCAATCCGTTTCCCGGAAAAGTAAATACCGGCAGCTCTCTTTCCGGCGCTTTAAACACATAGGTAATCACCGCCATGAGACCTACCAGGCCTATAAAAATATACACTGACAACAGCAGAAAATGCGGCCAGAATCCTTTATAGGGATAATTGAGCACATAGCAGATCCCCATCAACACGCAGATGAATCCACCGCCAAATAAAACGGCATCCGCACCGGTTTGGTGGGTGCGTTTCCAAAAGATACCACTCAAAAAAACAACCGATAAAGGAGGCGCCAGGATAGATACCAATCCCTGGGTTAATTCAAATAAACTTTTACCGGAATAAGAAAACAATATGGCAATGGCTACACCCAAAACAGCTGCCAGGGCGGTCATCCATCTACCTATTCTCACTTTATTACTGTTATTCAATGGCATAAACTGGCTCACCACATCCAGTGTAAAAACAGTGCTGAAGGAATTAAGACCGGAAGAAACCGTATCTATCAGCGACGCAATCAATGCAGCTATACAAAGTCCGCGTAAACCCGGCGGCATCAACTGTTTTACCAGCATCATGTAGGAGTTATCCGGCTCCGTAGTATTGCCGTACAATAAAAAACATAAGATCCCGGGCAACACAAATATAAACGGTGTAATTATTTTCAGTGCCGCCAGAAAAAGAATCCCATACTGCCCTTCTTTAATACTTCTTGCTGCCAATACTTTCTGCACGATCGTCTGATCCGCACACCAGTAATAAACGGCTACCACCGGATAGCCCGCTATAATGGCTATCCACGAATATTCCGGATCGGCTGACGAATGAAACAACTTCCAATAATCCGGCGGCACGGCATTCGACACACCGGTTGTTGCATGTCCTAATTTCCATATAGCCAGCAACGTTAGTAACAACGAGGAAATGATAATAATCAACGATTGAAAAACGCCGGTACGCACCACTGCTTTTAATCCGCCAATGGCGGTATAACTTGTAGAAATCACTGCTACCAATATCACGGCACTTAGTAACGGACAATCGAAAACAGCGGAAATGACCAATCCTCCTGCATACAACGCACTCCCTAACCACACAAATAAAATGGATATCAGGCTGTATACCACCAAAAAATTATAGGACCTCCTGCCATAACGTAAAAGCAGAAACTGCGGAATGGTACTAATACCAACTGAAATATAACGTGGAATAAAAAATGTCGCCAACAATATCAGGAAGATCCAGGCCAGCCATTCAAAATTACTGCCGACCACTCCCTTTGAAAAACCAAGACTACATAGGCCTATCAACATCATGGGCCCGGCATTTGCGCTAAACATAGAGAAGCCAATCTGCCACCATCTCAGGGATCTGCCGCCCAAAAAAATGTCTGCACCAGGTGATGAACGACGGGATTTAAGATAAAATCCCAGAATAAATAGTGTAACTACGTATGTAAAAAGTACCAGATAATCAATACCAG
>NZ_DATCVJ010000902.1:0-5542 GCF_036566945.1 Chitinophaga sp.
TCTCCGGCATGGACTGGGCGACTGGTACGATATTGGGCCTGCGTTTCCTGGTGAATCACAGCTTACACCCAAGGGGATCACGGCTACGGCTATGTATTTTTATGACCTCAGTATCCTGACTAAGGTAGCAGGTATTTTAGGGAGACGGGAAGATGTGCACAGATACAAGGCTTTATCGGAGCAGGTGAAGGCAGCTTACAATACGGCCTTCTTTAACGATAGCACCAAACAATATGGTACTGGCAGTCAAACCGCCAATGCTATGTCAGTGTACATGGAGCTGGTAGATCCCCGTGATAAAGCCGCCGTGGTAGAAAACATGATAGCGGATATCCGGCAGCACGATAATGGTATTACTGCGGGTGATATTGGCTATCGCTACCTATTGCGGGTGCTGGACGACGAGGGCCGTTCTGATGTGATTTATGATATGAACAGTCGTTCTGATGTTCCGGGCTATGGGCTGCAGCTGGCCAAAGGAGCTACTGCCTTAACGGAATCCTGGCAAGCTTATCACGATGCTTCCAATAATCATTTTATGTTGGGCCACCTGATGGAATGGTTTTATGCAGGTTTGGCCGGTATCCGGCCAGCTCCCGGCAGCGTGGCTTTCCGGGATATGGTGATTCGCCCGGAGCCGGTAGGGGATGTAACCTGGGTGCAAGCCAGTTATGAATCGCCTTATGGTGTTATTTGCTGTAAATGGAAAAAAGAAGAAGGTAATTTTTCCTTAGACGTTCAAATACCCGGTAATACCCGCGCTACTATTTATGTGCCGGCACTGTCTACCTCCGATGTAACCATGAACGGGCAGCGGTTGACAGCGGGTTATAAAGATGGACATTACGTGATCAGTGCTGACTCCGGCGCTTATTCTTTCCTCGTTACCAATACTCCACCCGCCAATACTTCTGCTGGCAGTTACGCCAGTAATCCCACGCGATAATGTTGTTGATTAATAGTTAGGTATCCATAGCATCTGTTGCTATGGAATAACGATTTTGTCTACGAAATTTTTCTATTCAAAAATCGCGTTTTCCCAGGTTTTAAAAATGAACAAAAATGAACAGAGAAAAAAAGAACTGAATGAAACTGAACACGTGTTGCATCAGGGGCCTTTTGTATATTTGGAATGGGTTAACAAGCTGCCTATAAAATTTATAGACAGATACAAACAAATTAAAAATGGCGGCCCTTTCCAGGGCTGTGACAGTTAACAAATCAATCGTCTAAGTGAGAGCTTAGATTGTAAACAAATAATAAAGCCGTTCTTTCCAGAACGGCTTCTTATTTTTTAGTTTGTTGATTTCAAAGAAAAAGGTCTTTCTGTAGTTTGCCACCCGGTACAACAGCGTATTTATCGAAGTCGGTAATACCAGCTGCTTTCAACACCTCTTCATCTATAAATGTATGTCCGGTGTAGGAGCCTGGTTGTTGTAAAATGTATTCTACTGCATCTGCAATAATATCCGGAGTACGACTCCTGTTAATCAATGCTTCTCCGCCCAACAGGTTTTTCACCGCCGCAGTGGCAATGGTGGTGGCCGGCCATAAAGCATTGGAGGCAATGTTGTATTGGGCCAGTTCTGCAGCCCAGCCCATAGCCAGCATACTCATGTTGTACTTACTGATGGTATAGGCAACGTGCGGGCTAAACCATCTTGGGTCCATGTTCACCGGTGGCGATAAGGTGAGGATATGTGGATTATTACCTTTTTTCAGATAAGGAATACAATGCTGCGTTACGAGGAAGGTACCACGTACATTAATATCATACATCAGATCGAATCGTTTGGCGGGTGTTTGCTCTGTATTGGTGAGCTGAATGGCGGACGCATTGTTGATCACTACATCAATGCCCCCAAATTTTTCTACGGCCTGTTGTACGGCTTGTGCAATTTGTGCTTCCTCACGGATATCCACCTGTACGGCCAGGGCTTTGCCGCCGGCTTCTTCTACTTCTTTGGCAGCAGAGTAAATAGTACCTCCCAGGCGCGGGTCTTCTTCCACGCTTTTGGCCGCAATGATAATATTAGCGCCCCTGCTGGCCAAACGTAACGCGATTGCCTTGCCTATGCCGCGGCTTGCGCCGGTAATTAAGATGGTACGTTGCTGAAAAGACATAACCCTTGCTTTTAACAGTGAGAAAAGAAAAGGAATTTAAGGATTCTTTCTCTGACTGCAAAAAGCAAGGGTTATTTTGAGGGGCAAAAGAAAAATGCGGGACCAGGAATGGTCCCGCGAGTCACCAACCTAAAAAATCAAAAAGGGGTGATGTAGAAAAATTCATTGGGCATTACGAACTCTGATGAAGGAACAGTCAAAATAAGATTCAAACAGATTAATAAATTGCTTGGTGTCACGAATGCAGATGGCGTTGCCAATTTCTTCCGGCGTAGCTTTGGTGGCCACCGTCATATCGAACGCATGGATCATTTTACGCTGCAGGTCAAATTCCTCCATCGTAATCTGATAAGTATTTTCAAAAGCAGCTCTCAGCTCCTGTGCTTTCACATCGAAGTGATAGGCAATTTTAGCCAGGTTAAAAGGTTCTTCCACGGTTTCTTTTATGTACTCCACAGTATCTACCAGCGTAGCCTTCATCTCATCGGAATAGTAGATATTAGGCAGATGAGCGATTTTGTCCTGGTTGGCAAAGTTGATAAACAGGTCCAACGCGCATCTGTACAGGAATTTCTCTGCCGCCTGCTCTATATACTTACAATCCGTAATTTCTTTAATGAGGTAATTGCATACCAGGTTAATCTTATAAGGTTTATCCTGCAGCGGTCCACTACCTGGTATCAGCTCCTTCTTGGCCAGTTGTGCCAGCTCGGGATGCTTTTCACCTAATTTAGGCAGATCTGCCGGTAACACATTAATATGAAAACTGAACATTTCATCCCCTCTTTTCATCGGCGCCTCATTGAACTGTGCATTTAATTTAAACAGCACCACTTCCTTGCCATTGAGCGGATAACTGCCTGTTTGCGCTATCTCTGCTTTGGTACCACCATGGGCCATAAAATGGAGTGCCACAATTTCTTTACAGGTAACCGGTAATAAGTTAATCGCTTCCATCGCAAAGATTTCATGCGTCCAGATAGAGAAGAACCCTAATCTGATACACTGACATACCATGTCAAAATCATAATCACGTGTAAAGAAAACTTTCGCAGCGGGGATCAGCAGATGCTGGTATTCTTCTGGTATCTGGTCTACCGGTGTGAAGTTGCAGCTCTCTGTTTCAATTTTTAAGATCTTTTCGGGGAGGGTGGTTTTCCTTGGCCTAGCCATAAACAATGTGATTTGGGTGATTAAATTAGTGTTTCGGTGCCTGTGGATAGTTTGGGCTGTTTTAAAATAGGTTCGCATAAGACAGTAACAAACTATTTCAATCGGCTGTCATTTTGTTTTTTAAAAAAAGTGTGCCTTTTAACGGTTACATATTATATATACACCACAAAAATTCCGAGCGTACCATAGTAATTCAACTTTTTTTTCGAAAATTTTTTTTTGCCGGGTGGAATAAGATCATATTTTAAGTTTTTTAATCAGTTTGAGAAAAAATAGGTCACCAACAAGACTATCGGCGACGTTTCCATGAGTGCACATGGGGCGTAAACCATCCGCCCACATGTACCGCGTAATGCGTTAGTTATTTGTAGGCCAGGTCGGCTGGCCGGATTTCATTTTTTTGAGGGCGTCTGCGTAAACTTTCTCGTCTGGAGCACCTTTCTTCATTTGCAATGCTTTTTCTTCCCATTTGATGGCGTCTCCGGACTTATTAAGTTTATGAAGCAAATTCGCATAAGTGTCGTAAGCTTCAGGATTACCTTGATACCAGGTCTCCAACGCGTATTTCATCACTTGTATCGCAAATTCCAATATTTTTGGGTCGTCTACGTGTTGGAATAACACCCAGGTTACATTGTTGATATGATAAAGGGGATTCTTTAGCGATTTTTCAAAATATAAAACATAGTATTTTCCGAAGTTCTTCCAATCTTTGGGGTCTGGTCCAAATCCTGAATAGATCATGCAACTTCCGTATCCATATTCTTCGCCTAGATCGCCATATTTACTTTTTAGTTTTGCGATGATAGCATCCCAGTTTGGAGGAGTCTTTGAAGTGTAAATAGGTGTTATTTCTTCAGCCTCTATTATTTTTGTGAGGATCTTCATAGCAGTGTTGGCACCTAATACGTCATCTACTTTTTCCTGATTTTTTAGGAATAATTCAAATCCTTTGTCCCTACTGGTAAGTATTGTTTTTGACAGGAACTTTAAATTTTCTTTTGAGAAAGGAGTCGTTAGCAAACTGATATAATTATTGCCAAATTCAGTTGTTTTATCTTGATCTTTCTTACGAATAGCAATGAGAATCAATCTTCTTAAAAATGCGGAATCTCGTTTGCCACTATTGTATTCGCTCACCAGCCGATCATAATTATCATCATTGTCATTTATATCTATGTTTGCGGCAATACTGAAGTTGGGATCAAGATTAAATCCTTTCGTTTGGCTCACAAGTTGTTTGTTAAGCATTCTTAGTTCAGTAACCGGGATTTTAATAACGGACCGATCATAGGTGAGTAAACCATTTTCCTCTCCTTCTACGTCAAAGGGTTGCGTATAGATGGAGGCGCTTAAGCCAGCTTTTTCAAGTTCTTTCAGCTCTTGCATCATTTGGGCATACTTTGCTTTCAATTCGGTGGGCTTTACCTGCACATATCCCCAGCCCTGCATATCATCCCATTCGTGTCCGGGAACCGGTACCCCTATACCGCCAAACTCACCAAGTACCCTGGCTTGGTTGGGTTTGGGCGGAGCCATTCTCGGTTCCGGATAGGAGTGTACGTCTGTCATGTCACTGGATACCCATGGGTTGTCAGCAGGTTCGCGTAATTGATTATCCACATACAATAATTCACCTGAATGGCCGTTAACTATTCTGCTGGGATCATTCTTTTTGACCCACTCTGTTAACCTTTCTTGATCGTAAGCTCCCCAGCGCTCATTGAAAAGTACCCAGGTGATAATACTGGGATGATTGTGTAGTTGTTCCATTGTTTCCTGCACTTCTTTTTCGAAGGCCGGTTTGGATCCAGGCCGGAGGTCCTGGGAAGGGTTTACAAAATCCTGCCATACCAGTACCCCTATTTTATCTGCATGATAGTACCATCTTGCTGGCTCAATTTTAATATGTTTTCTGATAGTATTAAAGCCGAGCGATTTTATTGTTTTAATATCAAATGCTAATGCTTCGTCCGTGGGGGCTGTGTAGAGTCCTTCTGGCCAGAATCCCTGGTCCAGAATGCCCAGATTGTAAGTGTATTTGTTGTTCAGAAAAATGCGATCGGTTCCTTTTTCATCTTTTTGGATGTCTATTTTACGCATACCAAAATAGCTTTTTACTTCATCAATGGGTTTGTTGTTTTTCAATACCCTGACAGTAAGATCATATAAGAATGGATCGTCCGGAGACCATAGTCTTGCATTAGGAATGTTTATCGGAAGGTTAACAATCGATGATGAATTA
>NZ_DATCVJ010000903.1:0-3613 GCF_036566945.1 Chitinophaga sp.
CGTGGAATGTTTTCTTCTAACCAAAGTAAATACTACATCATAATCCTGGAATGCTTTAAATTTTAATTGATTGGGATGCTAAAACGTTTTAACACTACTAAAATACGATGTGTTATTCTAAAATCCAAAGTTTTAACGAAAAATTTGCCAATTTATTTTGCATAAAATAATCCGCTGAATACCGTACCAGATAAAGGATAAAATAACATCTCTCAGTAATAAAACAGGGCATAAAAAACGGCATCATTATTAAAAAAAATGAAAAACTAGCACTGTGTATTTCTTACATATTAATACCCGTAAAAAATACTTTTCGTATCCCCTTTGCTGTTATATTCACCATCGTTTTGCTGACAGTACGGTATCCATATAATCCTGTACAACGGCTATATCGCTTTCATTCAGGAAATGACCTTCATCTTTTCTGATCACCAGTACTCGTCCATCTTTTCATATACATAACGCGGAATTATTTTCGTACAGGAACCTGATCACTATACATCCCTTTTCCTTTAAACCAGTGTGCAGCCTGCCCCGTTAGCCACAGGTAATAATCACTGCCCAGGTCTTTTTCAATACCAGTAAAAGAACCTTCTCCATTTAACGGCAAACGGTCATCGGTAGCACATTTAAAGATAGCAGTACCTTCATTCATTTCATCAAACATGGCGACATACAACATCTCTGCACCGGCATTTTTAGCAGCGGCGATCTGCCGCCAGAAAAAGGTACCCCGCTCTCTGGGGATGGTATTGGCTTGGGGGCCGTTCATGTTTTTCCAGGAAAACCCAGGAAAGGCCAGCGGCACATAATCCACTCTATTATTTTTACACCAGGCAATATCTTCTTTCACCAATCCTTTAAAGGCATCATAGCTTTTACCGTTGTACCGGCCTACAAACCAGGGCATGATCACATCCGATTTTCTGATCAGGCGATGCAGCCCTTCATCGCTGACCGCATCCTGTCTCAGCTCCCGCCAGTAAGTAGGTACGCCCAACATCACGCTGAAGCCCTTTGCCTTCATGGCATCCAGCAATGTTTCTGCTTCTTTTAAACCATATGCGCGGCGATCGTTAAAGCCTACTCCCCAGATCACAATAAATGGCTTTCCGTTGTGATGCAGGTAGGTAGGGCTTTTGCTGCCATGTAACAAATCGTACTTTGCGGTTAGTTCGTCGAGGTCGTTCAGTACCAGCTGCTCTTCCCCGGGGCGCATGCCGCTGAGGTCATACATCACGGCGATAGCGCGATTGTATTTTTTTGCGGCCGACATGGCATTATCCAGTACCGTATTAAAATGGCGTTTGCCACTGGGATTTCTGATTTCTGCTACAAAGCGCTGCATGAATACACCGTCGATACCGTAGTCTTTCATCCACTTAAAATGTACGGCTACCGTGGAGGCGTCGTGTGGACTAAAAACTGCTGCCGGCGTACCATCAGCGAAACTAAAATCGGTAGGATAAGTGGTTTTGTATTCACTTACATCCGGCCAGAAATCTATCTCGCAGGATCCCGGTTTGAAGATTCCTCTTCTTTCATAATGATGCCATCCTCTGCCAGCGCTGTCGCCGGGCGTATTAAACCAACCCTGGTAACCTGCCATCACCAATCCTTTATAGGTGGGATATTTCGGCGCCCTTTGTGCAAATGCCAGCATGCAGCACCAAAGACTGCACATCAATAAAAAACCTGTCTGCTTAATCGTCTTCATCCGATGCTATAATTTAATAACTGTCACGGTGTTATCCTGTATTTTAAACTTCACTTCTCCTGCCAGCTCCAGCATTTTCAATACTTCTGACAGCAATACCGACTTGCTGATATTGCCGCTCAGGTATACGTCATGCACGCCTTGAAAGGTTACCTCCACCTTATACCAGCGGGATATTTGCCGCATGATTTCATAGATACTGTTATGGCTAAACGAAAACTCTCCATTCTTCCAGGCCACCACGTCATCTGTATCTACGGTCACTACTTTCATGGCTGCTTCGGGCCCTGCAAGCGCCTGTTGACCTGGCAGCAGTGGCATCGCCTGCGTGTTGCGGGTAACGATCACCTGGCCTTCCAGCAAAGTGGTTTTCACCGCTGCTTCATCGGCGTAGGCCATTATATTAAAGATGGTACCACGGTCTTCCGTGAGCACATCATTCGCCTTCACCCGGAATGGCATCCTGGCATTATGTGCTACTTCGAAATATGCCTCGCCCGTGAGGACTACCTCCCGTTGTCTGCCGGTAAAGGGCACGGGATACACTAAAGAAGATCCGGCATTGAGCCATACCTTACTGCCATCGGGCAGCTGCACACGGAAGGTGCCCCCTAATGGGGTCGTTAATCTATTATAGGTGACCTCCGTTGCAGGGACCTGCGTATTCGCTTCATAGGTGAGCAGACTGCTGTCTGTTTTCCGGATGCTAACGCCACCTTGCTCTGTGAGGACACCGTTCTGTACATCATTCAATACGATGGTAGTACCATTACCCAGTGTCAGCACTGCCTGATGACTACCGGGAGCCGCATCATTTTTATAGGCTGGCTGCGTTGGCAATGCTACTACAGCGGGGGTATATTTTCGGGAGATGAAAAACAGGTAGCCACTTACTGCCACTACGATCGCCAATACGGCGGCTGCCACCGGCCACCACCATTTGCGTCGCGTGGTCATCGGCTGTTCTATGTCTTCAACAGCGGTATAAGTAACTGTTTCATATACCTGCTGCCAATTAACCGGATAGCTAAAGTCCTCTTCGCGTATACGCTCCCAGAGCGCCGCCATGGCGGGCGACAGGGTTTCGGCTGCTGCAGGGTCCTGCAGTAGTGATACCAGCTCCTTTACTTCGTCGGGAGTACATGCCCGGCGGAGGTAGCGATCAAATAATAAGGATAATCTTTCCGATGATGCCATGCTGTTTATTTGCTCCTGTCAATTTTCACAATAAATGCCCGCATACAGTAGACGCAGCAAATAAGAATCAGGACTAATGCCACTGCACTTTTTTTTTGGAACTGCTCCGTTCAGGAATAGAACCAAAAAAACAAGAGCAGTTCCATCTGATGTGTGGAAAGAAAGCTGCGAATAAATTGCAGGGCAGCCATGAGGTGATTTTTAGCGGTGTTGCGGGAAATGCCCATCTGCGTGGCAATTTCATCGAGGGTCAGTCCTTTGTCTCTGCTCAGCTGGTACACGGTTCTACGCTGTGGACTGAGTTGTGCCACCGCCTGCAACAGGAGTTTATCGTACTCCTGCCTGGCGAGCCGGTCTTCCGCAGGATTGCCATCGGTATTCATCTGTGATTGCAAATGTTGCAACACTTTCATGTCTACCGCCGCTCCTCTTAAAAAAGAAATGGTGCGGTTGCGGGCCATGGTGAAGAGATAGTGTTCCAGGTTTTCCGCTTTTGCCAACAAGTCGCGGGAGATCCAGATCTTAATAAAGATTTCCTGCGTGATTTCTTCTGCATAGTACTCGGAATGAGTGAGCGACAATATATAGCCGTATAGCCGGTTTTTGTATTTATCGAACAACCCGTTAAATACGCTGATGTCAATATGTTGCACACGGGAAGCCTGCATATAAAATCAATATGGGCTAAAGATAATATTT
>NZ_DATCVJ010000904.1:0-4468 GCF_036566945.1 Chitinophaga sp.
CCACCAAATTTGATCTCAAACTCATCTCCATAAAAGATCTCATCGCTTACCTGCTCAGCACCGAAACGCTGATCGAAGAAGGGGTGAAAGTACAAATGCCTACCAAATACGGCAACTTTGAACTGATCGCCTTCAAACAAATCAATTCCGGTGAAATTCACATGGCATTGAAAAAAGGTGAATGGAAAAAAGATGAGCCCATCCTGGTAAGGGTGCACTCCTCCTGCGTAACCGGAGATATATTGCACTCTTTACGCTGCGATTGCGGAGAGCAACTACACGCTGCCATGCAAATGGTCGAGAAAGAAGGAAAAGGACTCATATTATATATGAACCAGGAAGGCAGAGGTATAGGACTCATGAATAAACTGAAAGCCTATAAACTGCAGGAAGAAGGACTCGATACCGTGGAAGCTAACCTGGAACTGGGCTTTAAAATGGATGAACGCGACTATGGCGTAGGAGCCCAAATCCTTCGTCAGCTGGGAATCTGTAAACTGCGCCTCATCACCAACAACCCGCGTAAACGCGCCGGCTTAAGTGGATATGGCCTGGAAGTAGTGGAAAATGTGCCGATTGAAATTCATCCTAACCCGCATAACGAAGGTTATCTGAAAACAAAAAGAGATAAATTAGGGCATGAAATCCTGAAAGGATAAGTGTGACGGTTCACTAGAGGCCGCGTATAAGTTCGCAGTCATCGAAAGATAGCTGTAAACGTAATCAAACCATACAAAGGAGCAATACTGGTTTTACCCGTTTTGCTCCTTTGCTGTTTTCTATACCCTCCTTATTTAGTCGTGGTGGTATCGGCCTTCACTTTCTCCGCATCTTCCTGCTCTTGTTTCAGTGCCGCCGCCCTGCGCAACGAATCCATGAGGGGCGTACGGGACCGGCGGTTACCACCAAATAACTCACTAAACCGGTTGTATTCCCGGATATAGGAAATACCCACACCGGATTTCGTACGGTTGCTGAGGTTATATACGTCGTAATCCGTTTTGCTGAAAGCATTAATACGGAAACGGCCATCCTGCGTAAGGAGATATTCAATACGGAAGTCGCCCGCAAACCGGTTGGTATTGGCGGAAGTCGCCGTTTTACCCCAATCATAATCGCCACCAGCATATAAACGGAAACGGTTGTTAAACAGGTTGCTTGTAATACCAGCACTTACCTGGTTACGGTCTACGGAAGAGTTATCTACCGGCCCCCCCACATTATAAGCACGGTAATTTACATTCACCCCTATGCCGCTTCCTTTGAGCAGCACCCCGGTAATATTATTCAGGATCGCCTGTGCCTGTGCTGACAAAGCCTGTCCCACACTGTTTTTACCGGTAATGCCCACGTTGGCGGCGGCAGTAGAGGTGGCATCGTCCGGAAGGAACTGGTTAGAGAACAGCAGTCCCCATACCTGGAATAACGCTTTGTTCTGATCGCTATTGATCTCTTTCAGGTGAGCTGCCACGCCACTTTCATACGCGAGACTGCCTACTTCCGGTAATTCAATGGAATAGGTAATGTCTGGTTTTAACAGTGCGCCCCGCAGGTTAATGAGTACATCTACTTTCTCTGTGCGCGTAGCCAGTTTATCGTTGGTGGCACTGGTACCCTGGCCTACCAGGTTATACAGACTCACCTTCGGAAGGGAATATTTGGCCATGATATTTACCCGGGCTTCGGAAGGATCTCCGTTCCAGATAATGCTGCTGTTTTTCTCTATATCAAATTTCCAGCTGGTCAACCGCTGAAAGTTAAAGTTGTAAGAACCATTGTTGATTTCGTAATTCCCGAACATGGTGAAATCACCTTCTGTGTTCACGGTGATTTGCAGGTTACCCGTACCATTGGCAGAAATAATGTCGCCGGTGGTGGCATCCAGGATTACATCTATCTGCGCATCCGGATTGGCGGCAATATCCAGCTTCACAGTAAGTTTGGTATTGTCTTTCTTCCTTTTCTTTTCTACTATTTCCGTACCATAGGTCTTGAAGGTGATGTAGTCATACTTCCCGATGTCCTTGCTGTCTGCCATGGGCAGGTAAAAATGGGTCCCCTTGATAGGACGGGCCAGGATATGCATTTGCATATCATTCAGCGGGCCGGAAAAGTATACTTTACCATCGGCGATCACATCTCCATAAAACAAATCATTATCGGTAGCACTGGTATTAAGGAACAGAAACCCCCTGCCGGTGACATCAAAGTCAAAATTGAGTTTATCAAAATGGTCATGACTGATATAGCCGCTCGCAGTGCCTTTGGTGTTGTATTTATCAATCAGTACGAAGTTGCCGAATTCAATCAGGTTATCATCCACATTTACATTCAGCTTTGGAATTCTATAGTGGGTACCTAAATAATCCACAGTAACGCCCACGGTATCCAGTGTGAGCGAGCCTTTCACGGAAGGCAGACTGGTAGTGCCGCTGATATTCAGGTTGCCGGCAACGCTTCCGGTAAGTTGGGAAACGTACCCCGCCAGGTACTTATTCAATAAGCTGATGGAGGTACCATTTAGTTTTATATTGGCATCTATGTCCTGGTTGGTGGCGGATAAACCTACTTTACCCTGCGCCAGAAAAGCTTTGCCTTCATTATCTGACTGGACATTAAAAGTGGCGATGCCGGTTTGGTGATGATAGGTACCATCTACATTTAAGATACCGATAGAATCGTTGTCAATACGCAGTTCCCGCGTTCTCAGGGCGGTGTTGATATCGAGGTTCTGTGTAGGATCTGCAATATTGATAGTGCCGTCTGTAACACCTTCTATACGTGTGGTAATGAGTTGAGAAGGGATTACATCGGCGAGATTCAGGTTTTTGAGCGTAACAATAAATTTTGATTCATCCGGATTATACTCATTGGTTTCTATGGTAATACTCTGGTCATTGCGGGTAATGCGCAGGTTTTTTACCGTGAGAAAATGTTTGCTCCAGTAAATTTCATTGCCTGGGGTGACACTCCATTGCCGCTCATTTACCGTGAATGCACTGTTGAGGAAATTGATCTTCAGTCCTTCCGGAACAGTAATAATACGGGCATAGAAACCATCGAGGGAAGAAGTATCTTCTGCCTGCATATCTACTTTTACAAAAGAGGTATCATGCCCGGAACTGGCCAGTATCAATGGATTTTCGAGCATCACATTTTTGCCGGACAATACTTTGCCGATACTGGTGCTGATATTGACTTTATTAAAATTACCATCTCCCTTTACCTGCAAATCCTGTATATGATAATCAAGATAGCCAGCCTCCGGTATGTTGATGTTCAATACCAGGTTACCACCATTCATGGTATTCAGGGCGCCGTTGACTTTACTTTCATTAAAGCCGGAAAATCTGTTGGTAAAGCCTTTCAGCAGTTTATCCACTTGTCCCAGGTTAAAGGCAAATGTAAAGTCCTGGTTAATGCTGAGATTTTGCGGGGGACTGAAATAGCTGGGATAATATTTATACAGCAGCAGGTGAAAAGCATCCGGCAGTTGCAGGAAACTATATTGTCCTTTTACAAACCCACTGATTTCGCTGCCGGCAAATTCCAGTATTTTCTGGTTATCTACCAGGTGTGAAGATACATTCAGGGAGTCGAACTCCAGGCGGCGGTTATCTTTGAACGCAGACACCTCATACATTCTGGCCACGCCATCGAAGTTATCAATATTGCTACCGGCAAAATTAAGATCCATTTTTGCCTGCAGGGTAACAGAATCTTCAGTGATATGTAATGCTTTCAGGTCACTTTTACGAACTTCCGCATTGAAGTTGAATACCGGTAATGCTGCATTAAAATCAATGGTGCCGGCAAAGTCCATATCCAGGTTAGGATCATTCGCGGTGAGAGAGCCATTAAAAAATTTACGGCTCATTTCCCCTTTCGTTTGGATGTTCTGATAGTTATATCCGAAAAGGGCTATTTCCTGTACATTGGCATCTACACGGGCTTTCAGCGTTTTGAAGTTAAAGCCGGCGCCGTCTACTTTCGCATCCAGCGAAATGGTAGACAGATTGCTGTTATCAAAAAGACTTCCGATATCGAACTTGTCGGCCTTCAGGCTCCCGGAGTACACGGGTACATCACGGCTGGTTTTGAAGTTCAGATCGGAATTTAGTTTACCGAGATTTGTCTGGAACTGGCCGTATGCAACAAAGTCATTAATGAAACCGGTGTAGCTGCCCTGGAAGCGGATAGCGGAGAGGCGGTCTATCCGAACAGTGCTGACTACATCTTTTACGATGGGCATGATTTGCATTACATCTGCCCCGGTGGTTACGAGTTCCTCGGCGTGGAAGTCGATGAATGTTTCGTAGATATCCGGCAGGCCCCGCATTTCAAGACTTCCTTTCAGGCGGGTGGTGTTGCCGGCCTGCAGTTCTATTTCAGATGCTTTCAGGTTGCTGACAGGGCCGCGGGCCTTACCGTTGAGGGTAATTTCTTTTTTCCAGGAGGAGAGTGGCGG
>NZ_DATCVJ010000905.1:0-6952 GCF_036566945.1 Chitinophaga sp.
AAAATCTACATCCAGAAACCGGATGATTCGAATATACTCGTCAAACCTATCTTGCTGACTAACTAATATTGTTTCGACAAGTAGCTCCGCAATATAAGGATGTCTAGTCTGATACACATAGTCCTGGATACGATGATCATATCTATCAAATACAATATATTCCAACGGTGAATAAAGCTCCTTCTTGAACATTTCTGTTGAAATACCATGCACCCTCGCTATCAATCCTGCTCTTGCAGGGGCATTCAATCTGTGTAAGATGCTAACGGTGAGATAAAGAGATTTTGCTTTATCTCCGTCTATTCTAAGATATTCATCATTGATTATCTCTGCATAAGGTTTTCCTTGAGTTGCTTCATACAATGTTACTAATAGCTCATAGCCTGGTTTATAGCTCAAAGCTCGAATTCTTTCGTCTTGAGATTTTCCTTCCAAATAACCTAGACTCTTATGTCTATCAAGCAATGATAACAGTTCTAAAATCTCCTTTTTAGACAGATACTCAAGTTGATACTCCTTTTTGACAAAATATTTAAGGCTATTATTTTCATTATTCCAAATATTAACTCGTTCAGTTGTAATAACAGTGATAGGAATATGTTCTTTTTTCGATTTATCTAGTAATTGAATTAAATCATCCTCATTGGAAAGTGCGTTATCAACAAAAATATAAATACGTTGCTTCGCATACTTGTATAACTCAAAAATATTTTCATACCGAATTTTGCTGTATTTATTGTAAAAGATGCAGAACCTTTCAAAATCAATTGCAGCCTGCCAAGCCAGCCTCTTAATTAGAACACTTTTTCCGGCCCCAGCATAACCTTTTATAAGAATTAGCCATTGACCATCCTCTTGATTATTATAGTAATCTTGAATTACTATTTCAGTCAAAATGGCTTCTGTTAAATCTCTCGAAGCATCTAAATTTCTAATGATGGGCTCCCAGCTCTCAAAGTATCCTTTATAAAATTCTTTTGGATCTTGATGCTCAGCACTCATTGCACCATGAACATATTCAACATCCTTATCCAAAAAAGAATTAAAATCTTCGCTAGGAGTTAGCTCTTTAAATTCTAAAACAAATTTTGTGTGAATTGGTTGCTCAACGTATGGTTTCATAATAGAAAGCTGCCGAGCGTGCACAGGTATTAGCTTATCTAACTCTTTAATAAAATTTTCATACGTTGCTTTAATCGGACTAATCTTTTTAGAGTCCCAATATTTTGCTTCTGCGGGCTTAATTCCTGGACCTACGAAATAAAAACGTGGCCTACCTCCTACCTTTGAATCAATCTCTTCCAATATAGTTGTTATATCGTCATCAGCAAAACTAAATCCAACAAATAAAACAGTATGATTCCATGCCTCTGAGAAAAATTTAGAGAAAAGCATTTCTCGATTATGCCTGTGTGTATTATACTGTTCTGGAGTCAATACTAATGGTACCAACTCATCGTTAATATTGGATAGGCAGCCATGCAGTTTATAATATGGTAAGGTATTGGGATGTCTAAAAATCATGAAATCTTTCGTACTTCTGAAAACAGGTGTTATCTGCTGCAAAGGGGCATCTTTATAAATTCTTTCAATTATAAAGTCATAATTAGTTGTGTAAATAGATTTCCACTTAAAGTTTGCCAATTGGATGTGAAAAGAGGCAGGTTGAAATGGCTCAAATATATCATAAACAAACTCCTGTACTTCGTAGATACCTGCTTCAGAAATTGCAAACTTGCTAATGTTCTTAAGAGAATCCCCCTTATATTCTTCCCCCAGAAATTTTTCCGCCATCAAATCAGCTAAGCCTTGTCCTACCGGTGCTTTTTTCTTTTGTGGATGAGTCGCCCCATAAGAAAAACCAGAACCTAAAAATAAAACGACATTTCCCTCCCTTATTTGGTCTATGAGGTATTTTGGGATTTCAAAATCTGCCATCGGTAAAGAGATTTTTTGTTTTACGTTACTTAAATATGTAATATAAGTAAAAGGGAGTAATATTTAGCAACAACAAATTACAAAAAATGCTATGATTTTCTATACAACGCTATGATTTTTACCATTCTACCTTTACACAGATTAAGCAATTTAACCCAACATGCTGAACGAGGAAGAACATACGAATTAATTACTACTGAATATCCTGGATATTATAAGTGTACCAAGAAGCTGCATATTTTCATATTGCAATTTGATAACATGGGGAGAGAAGGCATTGTTCATCTTAGTGCGCAAGAAAACTGCCAAGAGAAATTTTAAGAGGCCGAACACTAACCCACCGGCAATAGGTGATTAGTAGAATTCCAGCATTGCATTCTTGTAATATTGCAATCTAGTCATTTCTCATATCGGAGATATTTAACCATCTGTCTTAATATAGAATCAACAGCTTTATGATGAATGCCGATTCTCGCTATAGTAAACCACGATTTTTTTGCTTCAAATAGATTTCTGGATGATTGATCCCAGAAAGCGATTAAAATCGAAAAATTGCATTATGCAATAGTAAATATCACCTTCATTTCTTAACTCACTGAATTACTTTCTCATCCAGAAACGACCCTGCAATGTTATGTCGTCTGTTATATCGCGGGTTTAGGGAGAAAGCAAAGTGGGATTGTGATAATTCGTAACCGATACCTAAATAATTCGGCGGATAAAAAAATTACCCACCGAATTTGATATATCTATAGGAGGATTAATTAAGTCTGCTTCCCGCAACAACTTTTAATGGAAACGGCCGTTTGTTTTAAACCATATTTACGCTCAAGCTCTGTATATTTTTTATCCACGTAATAGTACCGGTCAAGCCGATCAAGATAAAGCTCAGTTTTATAATATTGAGGAATGACGCCTTGTAAAAGATAATCGCTAAGAATAAACTCGGTATCTACACAGGCTACAGCCGGGATATTCATTGCATGTATTCGAAGCAGTGACTCAACATTGTCTGTAACTATCAATCTACTATTATCCGCCGCTCCCGACTTTAAAAGTTCCTGACACTCAAAATGCCCTAGGACAAAATTATGCGGTCTATCACCCCAATCATAGACCTTTCGAAAAAGTGGTTCATATATTAACGCATGGTCACTAACGTAAAAGCTATTGTTGAACGCGAAAAAAATCTGTGGAATGTCAGTTTCAAATGAAGATAGAATATTGTACTTCCTACCATTTTTACCAAACAATGTTAAAGAATCTAAAGGCCGAAGGTCAAAGTGTTTTAATACTTCGATTGTCTTATTGCCAATAATCCATTCGAATTTTTGCTTCAGATACTTGTTGTCGTAATTAGCACCTGTCAATGATAGCCTTAATCCATTATGAAATATTGTTGATTCAATTAATCGGTTTTCATCATCTTCCTCGTTGTATATACCAGCTATCATTTCGAGTACATGGGCCTCTGCGCCATTGTCTATTAAACCCGTTATCAGAGCAATGTAGTCAAAAATATCACCCGATATATTGCAGGTCGTATCCTTGAAATACCATTGTTTGCCTTTTTTGTGAATTGAAAATGATTTTGGATGAAAAGCCTTGAAGGGGCATTTAATAAAATCACTATTTAAGCTGTAGATATTCAGTTCGGGATGGAGGGCTTTAAAAGTTTTTAGCCCTCCGTTTGTAAATTCCAGAATATTATTTCTTGTCAATTCCATGAGTAATAAATTTATTGTCAAGTATTTATTTAGTATTGGGTTCAATATGAATTATTCGAAATCCATCGGAAACCCATCTTCAATTATTAAAGCCTGACCATCAGGATCGCGAAGAATAGAACATAACGTTTCATGCGTTTCTCTATTATAGTTATCAAATGATAACCCTTTCTGATAAAATAGCTTATCACAGTAATTCGGATAATCAAACGGATCTCTTCCCGGAATTACTTCGAAGTAAATTGAGGGCTTAATAAATGGATATGGATATACTGATAAGAATTGTTCTAAGCATATATATGTATTCGCTTCCGCAAATGGCTTAATATAGGCCCGTACAGAATATTCCGAGGAGCATTCCAGGTGTAAAAATGTAAAATCCATTTGACCGCAGTAAAACGCAATCGATTTATTGATGTCTTTAACACGCATTACTACTGCAAATTCTAGCTTTGCTTTCGTTGATTCATCGACAACACCATCATTGTGAATGTCATTTCCAATGATATTGGTCTGAATATTATTTTTTTCTGATAGCATTTTACATGTTTTTTGAGTTAATTAAGAGACTAGATGCTGTAATGTTCAGATCCGTAGCTGATGAAGTGCCATTCTGCTTGAGAAATGTAATTACATCTTGATGATCAAAATAGATCATCTTACCAAATGGCCGATAAAACCGCAGTTGTCCACCGGAGGTAAGTTTATATGCGTAGCTTTTGCTAATACCAGAGTATTGACAAAACTCATCCATTGTCAGGATTTCCTTTCTTGCTGACAATAGTTTTCTAATCTCCCTTAGTTCCGAGAGAATTAAATTGTCCATATTATTGATTTTCAATTATTTAATAAATAAAGATTGTTTCTTCAGTTTGGGTAAAGAGAAACTAGTTTCCGTTTGTAATTACAGTACAAATGTAGAATGGGGGAAGGTTACAATCCAACAGGGCAAGGTAGCAACTAACTCATTGCTACCTTGGAAACGATCACATTGATTTTCTTAAGAACGTTAGAAGTTTATCTGAATTGGAATGCCTTTTGGGCTTTTTTTTACCATTCTTTCGCCACGTTCTAAATGCTTTTCTTAATGCACTGTAGTTAAATTTGCTGGCATTTGATGGAGTAATATAAGTTATGATTTTCCTCAGAAAATCTGCATAGTACCTTCCACTAGGGTATTCATCTGGACATATTACAAACAACATATTGAAGAGAGCTTCATTGTCGTTACCATAAGTATTTGATATGCTCCACGTTAATTTTCTACCGTTGAGTTCATTAAAAGGTAGGCCTGAAAAAAGCAATTGAAAATTATCTTTTCCAAACTCAGAAATAAATTCCTCCTGTATTAACCAATCATATAGCGATAACAAATCATCAGCGTCAAAATCAGATTTAAAAGTAAATGGCTCAGTGGTAAATAGATGCTGTTCATTTTGCTGGGATACATTTGCTTCAACTTCATTAATCTCTCCTTGAAGTTGAGTTGTGTACTTGCCTGTAAATAGCAATGTATACAGATATCTTAGTTGCGGTTTATCTATCGATTTTCCTAGATCGTCAAAAATTGATATCCACGCTATTGATTCATCTTCAATTAGATCTATTTGCGGGTATTCATGCTCAATAATTTCCATAAGAGCTATAGACATAAAGGGATTATCTTTCTGATACTTCTGATGGTATGCCTCAACATGATTCCTAATAGTTTCAGGACTTAACAACATTTCACAAGTTTCAATAATTTCTTTATACTTCCGATATGTAAGAACATCTTCCACGATAATAGGATTTATTCAAAAATAGTATATTGAGCTATTTAAAATTGGGAATTTTATTCGCTGCCTCAATTTTTCTTTTATTTATCACCTTACCATATATCTCAGTGGTTTTCAGGTTTTTATGACCGAGTAATTTTGAAACAGTATATATATCGGTATTCATGCTAAGCTGCAAGGTGGCAAAGCTATGTCGTGCGCAGTGGAAAGTAATCTTTTTATTTATCCCGGCTGCACTTACCCATTCTCGTAGTTTGACGTTGTGCCATGCACTATATTGCAGACCTTCAAACACCAGACCATCAGCAACTCCCTTTTCTCCGAGTAGTTTTACAGCCTGCTCGGGGACCGGCAACGTTTCTGCACTTTTCGTTTTCTTCTGAGTGAACTGTATACACCAGCCATCAGCTTCACTGTATTGAATGTTATCCCATTTTAGCGCGTGTATATCGGAGAATCTAAGCCCGGTGAGTGCACTGAAAAGAAATGCCTGTTTCAAGATGGGTACATCACATTCCGTATTCATAAGCACCTGTAGTTCCTCAAAGATTAAATACTGCCGGTGTGTTTCGGCTGCCTTTATGCCTTTTACCCGCGTCACAGGGTTTTCACGTAGTAGTTTTCTTACGTGTGCTTCTTTAACGGCAGCTTTAACTTTTGTATAATAAGAGAGTGCTGTATTTACTGCTAATTTCCGTTCTTTGTTTCCGCGTCTTGCTTTGGTGGTTAACAAATATTCTTTAAACCGTTCAAGAAACATTTCATTCACCTGGTCCATGATAATGTCTTTACCATTGGAAAAAGCAAGAAGGTGCTTATATGCGCTATCCCAACAACCCTTATTACCTTCAGAATCAGTCTTCGTTTCCATCACTTTTCTGAAAAATTCAATAAAGCTGGTTTTTCCTAATATCGGGCTGATAAATCCGTGCTGACTACTATTAGCTACAAGTATCTTTTTGGCTTTTATCGTTTCGGCGAGAAGCGTAGTTTGCTTATTATGATCTCTTTCTAGCTGGGTTCGGGGCTTTTCATAAAGATAAAGGTTCAGAAATTCATACTCGCGTGGTTGATGAGGGCCATAATGATAAGCAAGGTATAAACTTGTTTTACGGATTTTCCCGCTTTCTTCGGAAATAGTGCTTTTACGCTTCAGCAGATAAATTTTCATGTTTAGTCGTTTTTCTGGTTACAAATTATAACACGACTTTCAGCTGACTTTTTCATTCAAACAACATGTAATGCATTCCGCGCGTAGGTTTCGATGGAATAACATTAGTTACCTCACTTCCGAAGCAAGAAAGTAATTATTTTGAGTGCAAGAGAATAATAGCGTATTCAAATTTACTGTTGCATTATGCAATTTTTCGATTCTAAAGGCTTTCTGGTATCATTCATCCAAAAATCTATTTGAAGCGAAAAAACGATGGTTTATTACAGTAAAAAACGGTATTCTGTATTATCTCGTGAATCCAGAAAACGAATACGAAGTATTAACAAAGGGAGGGG
>NZ_DATCVJ010000906.1:0-12098 GCF_036566945.1 Chitinophaga sp.
CCGTGACGGCCATATTGCGGATGATGTCCCCACCGTTTTCCCGGATCTGCTGACAGAGTAGCTTTCCTATCTGGGAGCCACCATCCACGCATTTCCAGGAACTTTTCATATAGCTGTTTACCACCAACGCATGTACGTAAAACGGCGTTTTATCTGCTACGCCGGCATATAGCAGGTTGTTGCCCGCCAGCACCTGTTGCAGCTTTTCGTTGTTGGTGATACTGCGTAAATAATCGACTGTATTTAACTGCAACACACCGCGTTTTTCTTCATAGTCGCCGGTACGTAAATTATAAAGCGGGAACTTGCTGCATACTTCGCTGATCTTATTACAATAAGCGCGCAGGGCGACTTCTTCTTCCGGAAAATCTGCCAGCAGGGTACGGATAAAATTTTCCTCTCCCTGTGCCAGCCGGTATACTTTATCATCGCCGGCAAAACTAATATGGTCGAAACCGTCCATATCCAGGCGTTTCAGCCGGAGCTTATCATAGATGCCGAGGTACTTAAATACTTTATATAAATTTTCTCCGGGCGCCAGTCCGCCAATATAATGCACGCCGGAATCGAAGATGACTTTTTCGCGGGAATAGGTTTGCAGACAACCTCCCGTTTGCCGGTTTTTTTCATAGATGCATACACGATACCCGTTACGGCTGAGAATAGCGCCACATACGAGGCCTCCAAGGCCACTGCCTATAATGATCACATCATAGTTGTGCATAGTTTTCCTGGGGAAGTTTTTTGATCACAAATATTACATTGGAGGTATACCGGGTATTATCTATTTCCTCCGCTACTGCTCCATATTTGTTCACCAAACCGCGCACATGTGCAGCCGAGAAAAACGATAACCGTTTGCTTTTCGTTTTATTAAACCCAAACACCCTGGTAGACATAAACTCTGTAAACTTAGTACCCTCATGCCTTTTATCCATATCGCTGTCACCGTCACGTATAACGATCACGCCATCGGGTGTTAGTCTTTCAATGCATTGCTGCAACAATGTTTCCTGCTCCTCAGAAGACAGGTAATGCAGCATATCACTTAAAATAAAAGCATCATAAAATTCGAAAGGCGTGGCAGCAATGTCGCCATGAATGAATTGCAGCTGTTCCGGTTTTTTATAACAATAAGCAGCTGTGGCTATTTTATCTTCATCGTAATCAATGCCTGTAATGTTGCGGCCGGGCGCTGCCCAGGCCAGCATATAATCCATGAAGCCGTATCCACAGCCAATATCCAGTATACGTCCTTCCTTCGGTAATAACTCATGGAATAACTCGTAGTTGTTTTCCATTCTTGTTTTTATCCGCATGTACCATTCCAGCACCGGACCTTTATAAATGAAGTTATATTTCAGCTGCTCCTGGAAATATTGAGGCACTTCCGTTTCGGCCCGCAGCAATTCATATTGTTGTTTGAAATAACGGCTGATAGATTTCGTACGTGCACTGTAGGTATCTCCCCAGGTAAGGTCCTGCGGAGTAATGCGGGGCAGGTATTTCACCGTTACCGTACCATCTTTCAGCAGGAAATCGCCCTTACTCATCGTATAGGCGGTACCGTGAATCACCATTGGTAATATATCCAACCCCAGTTGTTCGGCTATATAAAAGGCGCCTTTGTGGAAACGCTTGATCGCCGGGTCTGGAGAGCGGGTACCTTCCGGATATACGACAATAGAATAACCCTGATTCACTCTCTCCCGTAATTTTTCGATCGCTCCTTCTGCCCCATCTGCGACCGGGTAATAGTCAGCCAGCCGCACCACCGCACCAAATACCGGTGAACGCCATACCCATTGATTGGTCAGCAAAACCACCTTGGGATGCAGCATGGTAGAAACGAGAATATCGAGGAAAGACTGATGATTACTGATGATCACTGCCGGCTTTTCCAGCTGTTCATTTGCCGGATTAATAATGCGCTTTTTTAGATTGCGCATAATATATAATACACTGTGGGTATAAGCAGAAAGAATACGATGATATAATACCTTACCTCTTTCTTTGTTAAAAGGATTCCACCGGATCAGAATGGTTCCGATGAGCGTTAACAGCAAACAACCTATAGTAAAGTAAAGGAAAGAAAATACAGAAAGTGACCATCCTTTCATCGTCCATGGTGCAAAGCCTTTCCGCACCCGATTAGTGATCAGCCAGTTAAAGAGAAACGGAATCAGTACCTGCGAAATCAATACCACCGTACCGATACCGATAATAGAAATGAGAGCGATTGATTTCAGCGAAGGATGTTGCGCAAAAATCAACACCCCTAAACCCAGTATGGTAGTGATGGCAGACAGGAAGATAGACGACTTGAAAGAAGACAATGTTTTCTTACCTGTCCTGTATTCCTGTAACAGCCCGTCCATCATAAAGATGCTGTAGTCATCTCCCAAACCAAAAATAAAAGTAGACAGGATGATGTTTACAATATTAAACTTAATACCAAACAGGCCCATGATACCCAGTATCCAGATCCAGCTTACAGCCATCGGAATAAAGGTGATGAGTGCCAGTTCAATACGACCATAAGAGAGTAACAGGGCAAAGAACACCAGCAGAGAAGTCATCCAGGCAATGCTGTTGAATTCATCTTTGATCACTTCCACCAGGCGATTGGCCGCGTATTGTTTATCCAGTACAATAGTACCAGGTAAGTTCTCCAACGCATCGTATACTGCCTGTTTATGCGCCGGATCTACTTTTAATAGGGTGACCAGTGAAGTAGTGCTGTTCTTTTGTATGATGAAATCACCCAGATTACCGCTGCGCAATACTTTCAACGCATCGGGCGATAGTGGGTGAAACTCCTTATTCAACATGCCTTCAAAGGGATTGAAAGCCGCCGTACTGAAGCCCAGTCCTTTACCTTCTGAGCGCAGGTAAGCCAACACTTGCTGTTTTTTCTCTGCCGTCCAGTATTTATTCCAGCGATCAATACGCGTCTGCTGTTCCTTGTTGGATAACAGTAACGCCTGTACGCCGGCATATTTTTTCACGATGCCTTTGGCCTGTAATTGTTCTACTACCGGTATCAGCTGCTCTCCGTTTTCTAACGCCCCTTCCAGGTCATGGCCGTCAGATACTACATACACCGATTGTGCAATGTAGGAGTTCACGGCATTCAGCTGTGTTTCCGCAGCTTTCAACTTTGGCGTCATGTAGTTCATGCGCATCATATCACTTTCAAAAGATACGTTGCGGGCAGTATAAAAAAATACGATGGTGAGCAGGAAAATAGCGCCTACCAGGTATTTATTTTTTTCAGGTTTATAGGCAGATAATTTATCCAGCCAGTTCTCTTTGTGTGCATGTACCGTTTGCGGTTTATGTCCGATAACGATCCAGTGCGGTAAAAATATCAGGGAAAATAATGCGGCACCTACAAGGCTGAGGGCTGCAAACAGGCCCACATCGCGGAGCATGGGTGAGTGTACAAACTGCAGGCATAAGAAACCACCTACAGTAGTAAAGCTGCCCAGCGTCATCGGTGTAGCCAGGTCGTTGATCACTTCACGGATATCCTGTGAATGGCGGAAGTGATTAAACACATGCAGGGAATAATTTACGGCGATACCCAATACTACCGCACCTGCACCCATGGCCATCACAGAAATATGGCCCTTCAAAACGTATATCCATGCCAGTGAAAACAGGCCGCCAAAAATTACCGGCAGCATCACGAGTACGGGGGAACGTTTTTTCCGGAAAAACAAAGCAATCAGCACTACGAGCAATACCACCGTAATGCCTTGTGTAAGAAAAGTATCCTGCCTTAATTGCGTGGCATTTCCTACAGACACGGCAGTACCGCCAAAGTACGAGGCCGTTACGCCGGGGTAATGTTGATCAATACTGTCTTTTATTTTATCCAGCCCCTGCAGAAATTGTGCATTGATTTTAGTGGCACCTGGCGGATTGGCCGGGGTGATAAAGATCAGCACGTGTTTGTGATCTTTGGTGATCACATAATTATCGTATAGTTCAAACTGATCGTCGTATTGCAGGTGTTGTAATTTCTTCACGCCTATCCAGGAAATGCCTACCGGATCGGCCTGGATCATTTTCTTTAACACCAGTCCTGCCGGTGATATCAGCGTATTATAATCGTATTGCAGTGATTTCTGTAACTGTGCTGTTTCCAGCAGGCTATCTACTTTTGAATAATCTTTTTCTTCCAGGAAGATGGGCAGGTTTTGTTGTATCACCTGCATCAATCCCATGACCATAGCATCTTCCGCCTGCGATTGTATTTGCCGGATGTAGGGAGATAATTGTGTGCCGGCATTGGAAGCCAGTTCCGCAGCGTATGCCGTCAAACTGTCTGGTTGCGCTTCTTTTGTAGTGTCTTTTTGGGAGATGGTAACAATCAGTTTATCCGCAAAACGCGAGTCCTGGAACACCTGTTGCAGTTTGTCCAGTTTTTTATCCTGTGGTAAAATTTTCGTGATATCCTCCTCCAGCTTTATTTGCGCAGCAAAGTACCCCACCAACAGAAAACTGGCGATGGTACAAGTCCACAGCCAGCCTTTATGTTTTTCAAAAAAGTTATATATCGCTACAAAAAAGCTACCCATTTTTTTTCTCTTTTCTAAATATTGTCAACATCCCCCAACTTACGGCCCACATTAATAGTCCTCCCAGCACTGCCAGCGTTATGGCGCCGTATACATACTGTAGCATGTTATCTTTAATCGTATCGAAGTTAAAACCATCTTTAAATATCAGGTCGCTGGCCGTTTGTCCCATCCATACTTTACCCACGAGGAAGCTCGCAAAGAGGACAAATGGCGTAAACGGCGGCGTACTGATATGTGCTGAGAGCAGCACCAATGCTTTATTTAATTTTAGTTTAATAGACACCAATATGGCCACCAGCAGCTGAAAGCCCCAGATAGGCACAATGGCCATAAATACGCCGAATCCAATGGCTATGGCTTTCCGCATATTCGATTCATCTGCTTTCAGTACTTCTTCTTTCCACATCTTTTTCCAGTTTTCCTTTTTCAGGAGAAAGCGGATAAAATCGCGTGGTTTGATATACAGGAAAGTGGTCAGTACCAATATAATATTGAGTATGGTGATGCGTGTTACATCCGGGACAGGACGGAAATGCGACACCCGTTCTTCCGGTGGCGGATAATACACTTTTACCGGCGTCCAGTCTACCTTAATACCTTTCCAGGCACTGCGTACCAATACTTCAATTTCAAATTCGTACTTCGTACAGAAATAGTGCATGTTACCCATACGATGCAGGGGGTACAGGCGGTATCCGGACTGTGTATCCGGTCCTTTTAAACCGGTAGTAACGTTGAACCAGAAGTTGGATACTTTATTGGCGGAAGTACTTTTACCAGGCATGTTTTCCTGGTGCAGGTTGCGGGCGCCAATGATCAGTGCACCGGGACGTTCGTCTATCTGTTGCAGCATGGCGGGCAAGTCGGTGGCAAAATGCTGTCCGTCTGCGTCCATGGTGATCACATAGTCATATCCTTGCTGCATAGCATAAGCAAATCCGCGGCGCAGGGCGATGCCTTTACCACGGTTAGGGCTATACGAAACCAGCTGCAGGGAAGGAAATTGCTCCAGCACTGCCAGGGTTTCATCGGTAGCACCATCGTTTACTACAATAACATGATTCGTGTATTCCAGTGCATCAGACAGTACAGCGCCGAGTGTGCCGGCGTTATTATACGTAGGGATCAACACCGCTGCGCGGTGACGTTCAAAGTGGGCGTTATGTGTAGGCTGGTTAGTCACTTAATTAAATATACCCTGAAACTTCATAAATGTTTTGTCTTCCCGTTTCAATGTAGCGTTCACTTTCCATCCTGCTTCGTCTGCTTTATAATTTACAGTAACGTCTACCAATGGTTGTTTCACCGGATCAATCATTTGCAGAAACTTCATCTGGCTGGCTTTCTTCATCGACACTTTCTGCTTCAGGGTGCCTTCCAGTACTTCTGTGATGGTTTGCATCATGCATACACCGGGCACTACCGGCTGTTCAGGAAAATGTCCCTGAAAGATCGGATGCGCCGCATTGAGTTCAATCGTGACGGTTACCTGTCCCGGCTCTTCGGCATGTGCTGTTACTGTATAAAAATTACCTGCTAACATGTACTATATAATTTGCTTGTTATTTCTCTACTTTCTGTAAAGAGATATTGAATTTGAAATGTTCATGCCGGATATTGATGGTGTCCGGTACGCCGTTGTTATAATGCTGCATCCATACGGTTACTGCGGGTTTGCGCCGGGACGATTTTTCTATGCGTACCAGCTGCGTACAGGCGGTATCCGTGATATAGTAGTTGTTGCCTTTTTCGGTAGGCACTACTATATAACGGTAACGATTATCCGTAGCCATATGCGCCGCTGATAAATCCGGGTGCAGCAATACCAGTGCAAAATCCTGTTGTAAAGTTTTCACCACTGCTTTTTTATCCATTTTGGCCAGCAGATAGTGTTTGGTGAAATTGCCCTGTTTATCAAATTCAAAATCAAAGAACTTAAATCCCATTTCGTTAGCAAATACCACGCGGATACTACTGTCTGGCATTTGCTTGAAGAACAGGAGTCCGCTGAGGTGATGCTTTAAAATATCCACCTGCGTACTATAAAGGGTGGAATTAAACTGAGGACTGAACTGACGAATACAATTTACGTCGCCCGCAGCCGGTTGTAACCCTTTATACACTGATCTGCAACCTCCCGTCAGCAAGGCGATACCCAATATACTACTTAGCAGAAAATACCGCATCCGGGATGTTTGTGTTCAGTTGTTTATGTAAAAAGCTGATGGTGGTATCATCTCCGGACAACTCCGCCATCGTAATTTTTGATACAGAATAATCCTGTTTGTCTACCAGCAGCACAATCGACTTAAAGTAGTCTTTCATCGTTTTGTTTACCGGTTCCATTTCCAGCCGGAAATACTGGGCATTTTCGGTGGCTTTGGTGGTAAAGTCCGCGTTGTCCAAAACCGTACCCCGTACACAGTCTACCGTAATTTTGTTGATCTGTTCAAATAGCTTATTGCTTTTTCCTGACACTTTATTTTCCTTCTGCGCATCTTTTATCCGGATATCTTTTCCGTTGATGACCAGCAGGTAGTAAGAAGGCTGCAGGTATTCCATTCTTACTTTATTATCTTTTTTAAACCAGAACTTGCCTTTGGATACAATCTTATCCGACAGCATGGTCAGGTTTTTTTCCTGTACAAAATCGCACTGAATACTTTGTGTGTTTTGTGCGGCCTTTGCAAACTGCTGTTTCAGCGGCGTCATATCTGCTACTGGCTTAAATCCGGTTTGTGCCTGCGTTTGCAGGCTTACCATCCCACACATCAAAATTAACATCCATTTACACATATGCGCGTACTTTTAACATTTTATCGATCCTTTCCAGCTGATATCCCTGTTGACGGATACCGCGGATCAGTTGTGGTAATATATCGGCGGTTATCTTACAGGTATCATGCAGTAAAATAACAGCGCCTGGTTTCAGCCGTTCCAGTATGCTGTTCAGCAATTGTTTTTCATCTTTTGCTACCGTATCCAGTGAGCGTATATTCCAGCCTACCGGCAGATAATTACCTGCTTTCACGGCTCTTGCCAGGTTAGGATTGGTAACACCGTATGGCGGGCGAAATAAGCGGGGCGTGAGTCCCGTAGCGCTTACCGTCATGGCATCCATCTGCTGCATATCCGTGAGCATATCACCGGATAATTTCATATCAAACCAGAAGTGATGTGAATAAGTATGGTTTCCTATTACATGTCCTTCTTCGTATATGCGTTTCAGTAAGTGCTCGTTGCCGGCGATATTCTTTCCAATACAAAAAAAGGCGGCAGGCACATTTTCCTGTTGCAGGATATCCAGTATATGCGGTGTATAATCAGGCTGCGGGCCATCATCAAAAGACAGCGCCACTACTTTTTCGGTGGTATCTGCCTTACACAACACCTTCATAAAAAAGCCGGCTTCTATATTGATAGCGCCGCGAATGGTGAGCGGCAGGAAAATCAGTACCGGCAAACCGTAAGCCCAGAAAGGAATATCGCGCGCCTGGTATTTGTCCAGGTACAACAGTACCAGGAGGCTTACAATAGCAACGATATTTACCACTCTGTTATTTAGCATGCGGTCAGTAATACCAGGGAATGGTGTGTTCCCTGATGATGGTTATACAATAATACTTTTTTGATCTGTTTGGGCGCCCGTCCAAAAAACACGGCAGCTTCCGGCACTTCCTGTGCTGCGATAATGGCGTTGGCCAGCCATACGCCGAAAGCGGCGGCGGTTGGATATTCGCCACACAGGTGTTTAAAGCAGGCTTCCGCATGTTCCGGGAACAGGGCAGCAGCTACTTCTTCATATATTTCATCCTGATCTATATCACCGTTTCTGCCGGTAACGATCAGGTCAATGTCTGCAGGGGTACAGTTATTATCTTCCAGGAATTTCATGATATGACCAATCACTTCTCCTTCCCAGAGTGGCTTGTAGAGCGTGCTCACACCAGACAGTTCGGCTACGGTGCCGGGTTCTTTGGTAATGCCTAAAGTAAAAAAGGCAGCGCCTTCTCCTGCAATAGTACCGCTGTCGGGGCTGTTCAGCAGCTCCATGGTTTTTACCGGCGTCTTTTTATAAGTGCCGAAACGCGACAGGAGCTGATGGCTGTAGTTGGTAATTTCATCTACTCCGCCGGCCAGAATATGTTGGGCAGAGCCTTCTTTCAATATCATGATGGCATCCAGCAGGGCATGTTCAAAAGAAAAGCCGCGGTGCACAAAGGTGTTGTTATATCCGTTACAACCCAGCAGCAGCGCTATTTGTCCGGCTACGGTGTTGTGGGTACTCTGTATAAAAGCGGTGGGGGTCAGCATTTCTTCCTGCTGATTCACCATTTTAGTTAAAAATACGCCGGTGTCATCGAGGCAACCGTAGGCGGTGCCGGTAATGATGGCATCCGGAGCAGTGATGCCGGCAGCTTCCAGGCTCAGATTAGCAGCACCCACGCCCATTTTTACCACGCGGCTCATACGGCGGATCTGTTTCACATCAATCCATTGCTTGTAATCCGGATCTACGGTAGACAGGCGAACCTGCTCGTATTCCCTGGGAGGAGCCAGCAAAGGGCCTCCCTGCGCAGTTTCCTGCGGAGATATACAACCGGTGCCATTTATGTAGATATTCATAGAGCTTTTAGCTTTTAGCTGTTAGCAGTTAGATTGTATTGTTTGTTTAACCTTGTTGTGAAAGCAATTGCTGTTAGCTGTTAGCTTGTATTGTTTGTTTAGCGGTTACCCTACATTGTTGTGAAAGCAATTGCTTTATGCTTTCAGCTTTATGCTTTATGCTTTCGAAAAAATCAGGCTTGAACAGTTGCCTCCAAAGCCGAATGAATTAGACATGACATGTTGCAGGTCATGACCGCTTGAATATTCGGTGACGGGTGCAAATGGTATTTCTTTCATCTGGTGTTCAAAGCGTGCGTTAGGATAAATAATACCTTCTTTCACTGCCAAAGCAGAGAAAACGGCTTCTATCCCGCCGCTGGCGCCCAGCGTATGGCCGGTGAACGATTTAGTGGAACTCATGGCCGGAAAATGCGGCGCAAAGAGTCTGTTAATGGCGATTCCTTCCGACACATCGTTGTTTTGTGTACCGGTGCCGTGCAAATTAATATATCCTATTTGCTGTGGCTGGAGCCCGCTCATATCCAATGCACCCTTCATGGCCAGGTAGTTGCCTGTACCATCAGGAGAAGAGGCCGTTTGGTGGTATGCATCATTGGCGTTGGCAAAACCGCTGAACCGGCACCAGGGCTGCAACTGGGCAGCCAGGCTATCCGATACCAGCACTACATAACCAGCGCCTTCGCCCAGATTGAGTCCGGTGCGGGTATCATCAAAGGGTCTGCATGGCTGCTGATCCAGGATCATGAGGGTATTAAAACCATTCAGGGTAAAGCGTGTCAGCGCGTCTGTACCACCGGCAATCACTACATCCACGATGTTATTGCGGATCATGCGGGAGCCATACATCAGGGCATTGGCCCCGGAAGAACAGGCGGTACTGATGGTAGACACATGATGCCGGATGCCCAGCATATCGGCGACCAATTCTGTGATACTGCCACACTCATGGTGTAATACCTGGTGTAAGCGGCCACCACGTGGGTTAGCAAGGAATTCCGGGAAGAAATCCTCCGTTTTATCCATTCCTCCCACGGTATTGCCGGAAACGAATCCTACGCGATACTGCGATATATCTCCCAGACCGCTGGACTGCCACGCCTCGCGGGCGGCAATCATACTGAGCAGGGCGGTTCGGCTGATATGTTCCGGCAGGCGTGCCATATCGGCGAGTGTGGCATTGTCTGCCTTCACTTCCGCCACCGGAAAGGTATTACGATGAACAGAAGGCAGGTATTGCATAGCCGCCATTCCCGGTTGCATATTCCGGAACGACTGCAAGCACTCATTTAGATTCAGACCTATACCGCTGATGACCCCACCACCTGCTATCCACACCTTTTCACTCATGCCTTTACGGTTTGATTTGCTGTAATATATTCTGCCATGGAGCGAACAGAATGGAATATTTTTGGTCCTTCTTCAGGATTTGCAATGCGGATATTATAGTGCTGTTGCAGCAATACAATCAGTTCCAGCGCATCGATAGAATCGAGTCCCAGTCCATCTTTAGAAAACAGCGTCTGATCGCTGCCGATGCTGTCCGGGGTTAGTTCCTGCAAATTCAATTGTTCAATGATCTGCGCTTTCAGATCCGACATCAACTTTTCCACTGTAATTTGATTAAAGTTATTAACTATTTGTTTGTTGATATAACGACGACAAAGCAGCAGCTGTTAAAGGCTGCGCTGTATCGCTTTGTTTATTTTCCACGAGGAATAATGCTACCTCGTATTGTTGTTCCATTACTTCTACCCAACCACAGATACAAGCCTGCAGAGGTGTTTCTGCCAGCAGCTGCGCCGGGTAAGTGCTCATCAATACCGTATCAAAAGCAGCTGACACAAAAAAGGTATTCTCGCCTTTAAAACCATGCCGGATCGCTATTTCCCCCATTACAATGTTGGGCAGCGTGTATACGAACAGGGCCGGACTGGCAAACTCCTTTACAGTGGCATAATAGCGCAGGTCTGTATCCAGACTGCTACTCCGGTTGGATAAAACCATGCCCACCTGTTCCGGTGGCAGGGTATTTACCCTGGTATCTTTCAGCAATACTTCTGCCGCCAGCCAGCCAAGCTTGCTGAGGGCATCCATCTTATGAAATTTAGGATACTGCCCGGAAAAACGGTCGTAGCCTGCGCGCAGAAAATCAGGTAATTCCAGCCCCTGTTCTGCTTCCCATAACAAAGTATCATTCAAATACACCTTGTTGTGGCGAATGATACAACTTCCTGTAATATATGCCGACTCACTATTCAATGGGTGAACTACTTTTTAATTTTTCGGTTAATTCTATTGTCCGGGCCAGGCGTTTTAATGCGGTGTCATGATTTTTGACAAAAGGATTATCCATATCCCACACATAACCAGCCAGTACGGAACAAATTTGTCCTTTGATGAGCGGATCTGCATCTTTCTTAAAGAAAATGGTATCCAGGGTACCTTCGTACCAGGCCATCACGTAGGAGCGGAAAGTATTTACCCCTTGCAGCGTTGGTTCCATGTACTCTTTTTCCCAGTCTACCGCCTCTCCTTTCAGTTTTCTGATCACCAGCTTTGCCGCTGTTTGAGCAGATACGCAGGCCAAAGTTACACCAGAAGAGAAAATCGGATCCAGAAATTCTGTTACATTCCCGGTAAGCACGTATCCGTCGCCATAAAACTTATCGGTGGTAGCGGACCAGGACTGTAATATTCTTGGTTCAAATACCAGTTCCACATCGCGGAAACGCTCTCTGGTATAAGGTTCTGCTTCCAGTAAGGCGCGATATTTTTCTTCGTCGGTGCCCGGATATTGTTCAAAAAATTCCGGATCTCCTACAAAGCCCAGAGAGGTTACCCCGGTAGCAAAAGGAATGATCCAGATCCAGACACCTTTTT
>NZ_DATCVJ010000907.1:0-8537 GCF_036566945.1 Chitinophaga sp.
CTCCTGATTTTAAGTTTATCTTCCCGGGCTTCCGCCAGTCCCAGCAGCGCCGTCAACACCTTTCGTTTTCTGAAATGAATAAATTCATCACTGATAAAAGGGCCGATCGGATTCTTTTTAAAGAAGCCTGCCGGGAAGATAGATTTGAGTTCTCCCTGGTTATTACCATCATGCTGGTAGTGTAATACAAGGTATTCCAGCAGATGGGATTTTTCTATATTGGATAATGGTAAATGCAACATTTTGATGATACCATCTATCTGCGCGTGGTTGATGGCGTAGCGTAACAGCCACCTGAATACACCGATACGATAAGGCGATTGTGGCAAATGCTTCAGTATCGCCATCAGCATGGCTTCATTAATTTCCTGGCCATTTTGTTTCAGGTAATGCATGGCCACAAAATACTCGAGCAACATGGTATGGGCGAAACGCACCTTCACATTGAACATGATTTCCTGGCTCAGATTTTCTTCTACCAGGATATTATCTGCCAGCAGTTCTTTGTAGGCAGGGAATAATTCGGCGTTTTGTGTGAGCAGCAGGTTTTTATCTGTATAGATACCGGTTCTGCCGAGATCTACCAGTGTCAGTAATTTTTCAATAATTTTTATTTTGAAAGAATTGCTTTGCGAGTTGAATACCCGGTTTTGAATAAATCGCGAAACAATTTCAAATAAGCTGAGGTGCTCATCTACAAATGTTTGATCGGGGCCGCTGTTTAACTGGCAGAACAACTGCAGATAATAGGGATACCTTAATTTCTGCAGAAAATTTTCAGAAAACAACCGCACTGTTGCGGGATCAAACTGATGATTATATAATATGGACTTCACTTCCTGCTCCGTTAGCCTCGGCATATTGATATTGGTTTCCTCGTCCATTTCGGTGCCGAGGTACCAGTAACGCCGGAAGGCAGGGTATTGCTGGGAGTGTTGAAATATTTCGGCCCAGGTACTGCTCCGGATAGAAAGGATCACTTTCACCCATGGATACAGGTCATTGGAGTATACGAAATCTTCCAGTTTGGAGTAAAGGAGACGGAGTTTTTCTCCGGCAACAGCTATCTCATCAAAGCCATCTATTATTAATATAAGGCGTCCTCCTTTTTTGTCGAAGTGACTGGAGAAATATTCCCGGAAGTTTTCTCCGTTGCCCAGGTTCATCTGGTTGTCCAGCCAGGTGGAAAGTGAAAACCCTTTGAGTAGCAGGCTTCCCGCAGCATGAGCATGAATAAACCAGCAGATGTCTTTTTTATACCGGGCATCTTTTCCAAACCAGCAATGTTCTGCCAGATGTACCAATGCGAGTGATTTACCCCATCCGGAAGGCGCAATTAAAGCGGTGGCCGCATAATCGCTTTCCAGGAACTTTTCTATATGTGCGTTGCAGAATGGCCGGTGTACGGTGTAAGGAAAGGCAATACCTGAGCGGTTTTTGAGCGTGAGGATGGTGTAATGGGAAACAGCATCCGCCTTGCTTTTTAAGTCACGCCATTTAGTGGTATCAAATACCGGAACGGCCGCATTTTCTGTGGACGAAAGTGGCTCGTTGTTGAGCATCCTGTAATGATGTTGCTGAAAATCGTCCCAGTCTTTATACTGACAGTATTGCGAAAGTGTATTTAAAGTGTATCTGGAAAAGCTGTGTTGAGCCACAGCAAAACCGAATACCCTCTTGAGCGTGGTTTCGCTCACCAGTTTCGTGGTGTCATCCAATATGGACTGAGAGAGATGTTTGCAATCTCCTGGCAATATGACTTCAACACCGAACCTGCGCAAGACTTCATTCTGCAGGGTGACGATAAAGTCATAGGATAGATCAATCATAGGGGACAATAAAATGGATTTTCGAATTGTCGGTACTTGTTTAATTACGTATGCTTTTTACGTTTAGATTTTGAAAAAAGCGAATGAACAAAATGAACAGAAAAATATTAAGTCAGATTATATATATTATTTTATATAATAAGAATTGCCTGACCACTTAGTTGTTAGATGAATATCATATATAAATATGAGTGTTACAATATAATATTATTATATAAAATATACTTATATATTATTTTTTTCTGCTGTAAATCAACCGAAATATTTCATAATTATTTTGATGGGGTCGCTTAAAAAAAATAGGACGGTACATTTTGGTGACCCGTCCCGCCCCTTTTTAAATAAAACCCCCGTTTAGAAAACTTAAAAATGAATGAAATGAACGAATAACTATTAAACTGAACAAACTGAACTGTGAAAAAATAATGAATGAAAAGACCTTTCCTTAAACCACCCCTTCAATATACATTCGTAGCGTTTTTGTAACATTCTTTTAACAAATAAGCAAGGAAGCATACTTTTTATCAACCAGTATCCTTTCCCCAAGACATTCCTAACCTACCGGCCTCCTATAGAGTTTTGTTGTATCGCAATGAAACTGAACAATTTTTATTCAAATATTTGATGCTATGCATTCAAAAGCTACTCCTAATAGCCCTTTTACTGCTCTTTTTTGTCTCCCTCACCCAAAGGGAACAACTACTGTACAAACCAGTCTTACTGCTATCTTTAATAGTGCCGGTTCCCTGGCCTGGAAAAGTGTGCTGGTACTCCTCTTATTATTTGGTATAAGCGCCAGGGAGGGCCAGGCGCAGACATATATTACAAGAGTATATGCCAACAGCCAGGTAAACAGGGCATCAGGGCTTTGCGTAGGCTGTAACGTAGCCAACGCTACACAGGCGGTAGATGGCTCTTTGAGTTCAGCATCAACCATTAATACGGTCGTAACACTTCTGGGCGCAACCGAATCCCAGGACCTTATTTTCCCGGCAGCTATTACCGACAATAAGCCTGCAATCGTGAAAATCGCCACCGGTGGAACTCTCGGCAGTGTGGTAGGATTACAACTATTAGGAGGAGTATATGTACAGGCCTACAACGGATCCACTCCGGTTGGTCCTGTTGCATTTGCAAACCAGGCAACCGTAAGTCTTCTGGCCAGCGGTAACCAGGCGGAAATTTTCCTGGCTGCTCCCGGCGCAACTTATGATAGGGTAAGAGTAACGGTAGATGGTGGATTGGCCGGTGTGGCAGGTAGCATCAACGTATTCGCGGCCTATTATAATGTACCAGCCACCAGCACCATTGCATGCGACGTACCTTTGGATGTGCTTTCCGGCGTTACCGGCTCTGTGGGCGCACTGGGAAGCGTGACCAATGCTGCACAGGCAGGCGACGGAATTGTCTCTACTTCAAATTTCGCTACGTTATCCAGCGCCGTTGGCTTGTTGAATAGCAGCGCGCAGGTAACAGCTGTATATCCCGGTCTTTCGAAGCCCGGTGATTCAGTACGTGTTATCATGTCTACCCCTTCTTCTCTTATTACCTTAACAGTATTAAGCTCCGTTACCATCAAAACATATAACGGAGCTACCTTGGTAGATAGTCTCAGGTCTTCCAGTACTTTGTTGAACCTGACTTTACTGGGAGATGGCAGTGGTTTGCAATCACTTTCCTTTCAGCCTACCGGCGCTTTCGATCGCGTAGAGGTCTCCATCGGCGCAGTCGTCGCGGGAGCACTCTCCACGCTGAGGGTACATGAAATACAACGATATGCCCCGGCCCCGGGGGCAGGCAGTGCGGCAATACGAACTACCTGTTTGAATACTGCCATTACACTGAATATAAGTAGCCCTGATCCGGGACTAACCTATACCTGGTACGACTCTACGCAGACGACCGTAGTCGCTTCCAACGTAACCAGTTACAGTCCTCCTGTGAATGCCATAGGAACTTTCCGCTATTATGTATCTGCTAAAAGATTGAACTGTTCTACAGAATCAGCTAAAACACTGGTGACTGTAAAAGTGAATAATTATGCCGCTGCAGCCGATATTACGGTGCCGGCTAATACCGCTTCCTGTCCTGGTGATACTGCGCGGATCACGCCTACTTCTACTACTGCTAATAATAAACCGGTATTTAAATGGTATAAAGATGCTGCCAAAACCACCGCCATTACAGATGGTCTGGTGGAAGGTGCGGTAACATACACCATTGATACTACTGGCAGATTATCTATTACCGGTCTTGCTGTAGGCACTTACAACTATTTTGTAAGTGTTACAGATAGTAACCATTGTGAAAATATTGCTAACACACTCAAACAAGCTACGGTAACAGTAGGCACAGGTCCGGCTCCAGCATC
Source organism: Chitinophaga sp. (assembly GCF_036566945.1). GTDB lineage: Bacteria > Bacteroidota > Bacteroidia > Chitinophagales > Chitinophagaceae > Chitinophaga. Next base: position 4,201 of record NZ_DATCVJ010000907.1, read on the forward strand.
GGTAGCACCGTCCTTCTCGGTTCCTACCGGTCAAACCGTTACTTTAACGGCAGCTCCGGTTACCGGCGCTACTATTGTTTGGTACAGTGATACTACGCAGGCATCTATCGGCTCCGGTACTTCCTTCCAGGTAGGACCATTCAGTACTCCCGGTACCTATACTTTCTACGCAGGCGTACGTCTGACCGGTGGTTGCGAATCTTATCGCGTGCCAGTGGTGGTAACAGTAACCGGCCCGGTAACTACTACAGGATGTAATGTCCCTACCAGTCAGTTAACCGGAACAACTTTGGGTTGCGTTTTATGTAGCGTTGATAATCCAACAAACGATATTGATGCCAACCCAGCTAACTTCACCCAACTCAATCTTCCTGTAGGATTGCTGGGCGGATCGGTTTATCAGCAACTGATATTCCCGGCCGTTGGTGCAGCAACAGACAGCATCCGGATAGAGCTGGGCACCGCTGCCCCACTTGCGAATGTAGGTCTGCTCGGAGGTACCATCATCACGATTGCTAATGGTAGTACCATAGTAAGAAGAGATACACTTTCCCAGTTGCTGACATTACGCCTGCTGAGCAGTACTCGCTACAGCGTAAGCATACCGGCCACCGGACCTTACGATCGTGTGCAGATACTGATGACAGGCACCGTTAATCTGCTCAATGCACTGCAGATTTATGGCGTGCGTGCGGTGGGTCCAAATCCGACTATTTCGCCTAATGGCTTTTCTGCCTGCGTTGGCTCAACGGCAACCCTGTCCGTAACGCCAGCAGCCGGAACAAGCGTATTATGGTTCGCGGATTCTACCACCAATATTTCACTGAGTAATCAGCCTACTTATACTACTACTACCGCATTGAACACACCAGGTAAGGTAACTTACTTCGTTCAAGTGGTAGATGGCTCAGGTGCCAGCGCTTGTAACAACCCTGAAAGGATACCAGTAGTGGTAACCGTTAATGCATTGGGCACTGCTGCTGATATCACTTTGCCAGATACGACTACCGCTTGTGGTAGTGCCGCTGCAGTACTCATTCCTACAGCTGCAGGGGTAACTATACCCGTATTTAAATGGTATGCAAATGCCGACAGGACCAGCCCGATCATTAATGGTACTGTAATAGGTACGGCTACCTTTACCATAGATACCACCGGTAAACTCAGCGTTACTGGTTTAACGCCAGGTAACCATACCTACTATGCAAGTGTATCCGGTACCAACCGTTGTGAAAATGCGGCGAACAGCCTGAAAGCAGCTACCATCAAAGTGACTAGTGCACCGGCTCCGCCAACATTGGTACAAACATATACTGTCACTACAGGATTACCACTCACATTAGTGGCATCTCCTGCGCCTGGTGCTACTGTATTATGGTACAGCGATACTACCCAGGCTTCTATTGCCAGCGGTAGTTCGTTTACGCTGCCTCCATTTACAACACCGGGTGTTTACCAATATTTTGCCGGTGATAGCTTACCTGGTGGTTGTATCTCTAACCGCCTGGCGATTACCATCACCGTTACTGGTCCGATCATTCCAACCAGTTGTAATGTGCCTACCAGCCAGGTAACCGGAACTACATTGGGTTGCGTACTGTGTAGCGTCGCTAATCCAACCAACGACATCGACACAGATCCAACCAACTTCGCCCGCCTGAATATACCGGTAGGTTTACTCGGTGGTTCCGTATTCCAGCAACTGATCTTCCCTGCCACTGGTGCAGGCACAGATAGCATCCGCTTCGATCTGGCTTCACCAGGCGGAGTGGCAGATGTATCCTTACTGGGAGGTGCTGTCGTTACAGTATATAACAACAACACAGTAGTAAGCACGCATACCTTATCACAATTACTCACTTTAAGATTACTGAGCGGTAATCGTTACACTGCCACTGTAGCAGCAGGTGGTGCTTACAATAAGGTGGAAGTAAAACTCACCGGTGTAGCTAATCTGTTGAACTCACTGGATATTTATAATGTACGTGCAGTAGGACCTAATCCAACTATTGCAGCGGATAGCGTAACAGTATGTGCTGGCTTGCCTGCAACACTCACCGCTACTCCTGCAGCCGGTACTACGGTGCAGTGGTATAAAGATTCTACCGGTGGTGCATCCCTCAGCAATCTGCCTACTTATACTACGGACAGTCTGAAAACCGCCGGCACCTTTACTTATTATGTACAGGTGGTAGATGGTACCTGTCCAAATCCTGAACGTATTCCGGTGACCGTTACAGTAAACCCACTGGGCTCACCAGCAGATATTACAGTGGCCGATACTACCAGCGTATGTGGAAGTGCCACTGCGCTGCTTACACCAACAGCTACCGGTGTAACTACACCAGTATTTAAATGGTATGCAGATGCCAACAAAGCAACGCCGATTATAAACGGTACTGTAATAGGCAGTGCTACCTTTACTATCGATGCGGCAGGTAATCTGCGCGCAACTGGCCTCACCGCTGGCAACCACACTTATTATGTAAGTGTATCCGGCGCTAACCGTTGTGAAAATGCGGCCGGTAATCTGAAACCTGCTACGATCAATGTAACAGGCGCACCAGCTCCACCTACCGTTGTACAGAACTACACTGTCACCACAGGATTGCCACTTACTTTAGTGGCATCTCCTGCGCCGGGGGCTACGGTAGTATGGTACAGCGATACCACAAAAGCAGCAATAGCTACAGGTAATTCAATAACACTGCCGCCGTTTACAAGTCCGGGAGTGTACATTTATTATGCAGGCGATAGCTTGGCAGGAGGCTGTTTATCCAGCCGCCTGCCAATTACCATTACAGTAACTGGTCCGGTAATTCCAACCAGCTGTAATGTTCCAACCAGCCAGGTAACAGGAACTACCCTGGGCTGCGTTCTGTGTAGCGTAGTTAATCCAACCAACGATATTGACTCTGTAACGACCAACTTCACCCGTCTGAATATACCGGTAGGTTTACTGGGAGGATCTGTATTCCAACAATTAATCTTCCCTGCCACAGGTGCAGGCACAGATAGCATCCGCTTCGATCTGGCTTCACCAGGTGGAGTGGCAGATGTGTCCTTACTGGGAGGAGCTGTCGTTACAGTATATAATAACAACACAGTAGTAAGCACGCATACCTTATCACAATTACTTACTTTAAGATTACTGAGTGGTAATCGTTATACTGCTACGGTAGCAGCTGGTGGTGCTTACAATAAGGTGGAAGTAAAACTCACCGGTGTAGCTAATCTGTTGAATTCACTGGATATTTATAATGTACGTTCAGTAGTGCCGGATCCTACAATTACCGCTAAAACGGTCACCATCTGCGCTGGTCAACCTGCGGTATTAGCAGCTACACCATCAGCTGGTACCACTGTTCGCTGGTATGCTGATTCTACCTCTCCGGCTATACTCAGCACACTGAATACATTTACTACAGATACACTTAAAACAGCAGGTACCTTTGTTTACTACGCTCAGGCAGTAGGTGCAAATGGTTGTGCTAATCCTAATCGTATACCGGTGACCGTTATCGTTAACCCGGTAAGCCAGGCAGGTGATATCACCATAGATACTACTACAGCCTGCACCAGCACTCCTGCGGTACTTACACCAACAGCAACCGGTGTTACAGCACCAGTATTCAAATGGTACAAGGATGCCAACAAAACAACGCCAATTACAAATGGCCTGGTGAATGGTGCCGTAAGTTACGCGCTCGACAGCACCGGTAAACTGACCATCACTGGTCTGACAGCAGGCAACTATACTTACTATGTAAGCGTATCAGGTGCCAGCCAGTGTGAAAACCCTGCAGGTGCCCTGAAAGCGGCAACCGTACAGGTAGTAACAGCTCCTGCTCCTCCTGTGGTAACAGGAGACGTGGTGGTACAAACTGGTGTAAAAGCCACATTGTCTGCCCAACCAATAGTAGGCGGAAACGCTACCATTGTATGGTATAGCGATTCTACCACTACTACACCAGTAGGAACCGGCGCTTCTATCCAGGTAGGACCATTCAATAATCCAGGTACATATACCTACTTCGCAGCAGTACAAATTACAGGCGCCTGCGCATCTGCACGTGTACCTGTACACGTGGTGGTAACAGGACCTGTTATTCCGTCTCCGGATTGTAACGTTCCAACCAGCCAGAATTCAGGTACTACCCTGGGTTGTGTACTGTGTAGTGTAAATGGACCTACTAATGATATCGACAGTGTTCAGACTAACTTCACCAGACTGTCTATCCCTGTAGGATTACTCGGCGGATCAGTTTACCAACAACTGATATTCCCGAATGCAGGCAAGGCTACAGATAGTATCCAGATCCGTTTGGGTACATCCG
>NZ_DATCVJ010000908.1:0-5220 GCF_036566945.1 Chitinophaga sp.
GACGTTTCATGCGTGGACTGGCATACTCCTATCTCGTTCAAAACTGGGGACCAGTACCTATTATAGAAGACAACTACAAACTGGTAACAGATACCTCTGTTAGCCGCAATACCGTGGAATCTGTATGGGGCTTCATTATCAGGGAAATGCGTTTTGCAGCGGCCAATTTACCCGCTGCACCTGTTCAGAAAGGTCGCCTGACTAAATGGGCGGCAGAAGGTATGCTCGCCAAAATATATCTCACCCGTGCTGGTGTGGGCAGCGGCCTGACACGCAGGCAAACGGATCTCGACAGCGCCAAATGGTTTGCCAATGATGTCATTACCAATAGCGGTGCGGAGCTCATGAGTAACTATGAAGATTTATTTCTCACAAAAAATAACAACAATTCCGAAAGCCTGTTTGCCCTGCAATGGAAATACGACGGCGACTGGGGCACTCAAAACAGTGTACAGGCATTTTTTGCCTATGGCTCTGAAATCACCGGCTTCCAGGACGGCTGGGGTGGAGATATCGGCGCATCACTGGACCAGTTGAACCTGTATGCTGTCAATGACAAAAGACGTAAAGCCACATTTATGTTCCCCGGCGATCACTACTCCTATATCCATCAGTCGGTAGACGATCCTAATAACGTTGGCAAAAAGATTATCCAGGAATTACAGGTACCGTTGAACAGTCAGGGCACCGACAAATACAATACACATGCCTGGGTGAAAAAATATGTAGTGGGCAGGCCGGAAGATAATGACGGTAAAGTAACGCAGCAGCATACTGAAATCAGCACTTATATGCTGCGACTGGCAGATGTATACCTGATTTATGCAGAAGCCATCTTAGGTAATGCCGCCAGCACAGCGGACGGAGAAGCATTAAAATATTTCAATGCAGTTCGCAAACGTGCCGGCGTGGGAAATAAAGCAGTGATCACCTGGGATGATATTTATAAAGAAAGAAGACTGGAACTGGCCATGGAAGGACAAGCATGGTATGACCTGCTTCGCCTGTATGCGTATAATCCAACAAAAGCCATCGACCTGGTAAACGCCCAGGACAAAGGCTCTTACAGGATTGTACCTAACACGGAAACAAATGCTACCAGCTGGACCGTGACATCCGATACAAAGGCATACTACCCCGTAACAACCAGCAACTTCCTGTTACCTTATCCGGCAGCTGAATTGACTGCAGCGCCTAATCTCAGGAAACCACCGGTGCCTTATTCCTATTAATCTTCAAAAAGTACATGTATGATCCACAATCATCTCAACAGATATACAAAACACGGCGCACTCCTCACAGGTATGTTGGCAGCAGTACTATGCCTGTTGCTTTCCTGTTCCAAAAACAACGACTTGTCTGGTCCGCCGGTGATCACCAAAGTAACTATGCTGGATTCCACGTTGCAGGACAGCGCCTTTACCAAGGCATTTCCCGGCACACTGATATTAATCACCGGCCAAAACCTCAGCGGTGTAGTCAGCGTTTCCTTTAATGGCGTAGATGCGTACGTGAACCCTACTTATAATACCAGCGATCATATCATTCTCAGCATTCCCGGCAATGCTCCTACAGAGGCGGTTGATCCAAAAGTACCTAACCAGATTAAAGTAACGACTACCCACGGTGAAGCGGTATATTCCTTTGTGGTAGATATTCCTCCACCAACTATTACAGCCATCTCCAACGAAAATGCTTTACCCGGCGATTCCCTGATTATATATGGTTCCAGCTTAGTGCTGATAGAGAAAATAACGCTCCCCGGAGGAAGAGATATCGCCTCGTTTGTAACCAGTTCAAATGGTTCAAGAGTCGCCTTTGTAATGCCCGATCTGGGCACGGATACCGGCCGCCTGACCATACAGGCTAAATTTGGCAGCGTTACCTCTGACGGGCCTTTAAATGATCATGCCAGCGGCGATGTGATCAGTAATCTGACAGAATGGAATAAAACCGGAGAACCCTCCGTATATAACTGGAGCTGGGGCGCGATCATCACCAGTGATGCCGCACTGTTTCCCGGCACCAGAGGTGGATATGTACAGAGCATTTTCGGCAGCGTAGGCGCCTGGGGCTACGAATGGTGGACCAGCAACCGCTCCGGCAACTTCAACGATGTCGCTATATTTTCTACCGATGTACTCACACAGTCAGCTGCGCAGTATGCACTGAAATTTGAAATCAATACCAAAGTAGCCTGGACTGAAGGTGTGACCGTACTTCGCTTCAATGATAAGTATTGCTTCCGCTACCAGCCCTGGCTAAATGCCACTAACAAAACCTTCGATACCAAAAACAAATGGCAAACGGTTACCGTTAAACTATCGGACTTTAAACTCACCGTCGATGGTACAGAAGGCATCGGTGATAATGCTGTTCTTATGGGCGATCTGCTGAAACCGGATGCTAAAGTAGCATTCAGCTATCGCCTCATGGCAGAAGCTACCGGTATAGCACTGTTCAATTCCGCTTTCGATAATTTCAGAATTGTTAAAATAAAATAATTCTTCAGTAGGTCAATTCAACCGGGCGTCCATCCAGTGACGCCCGGTATTTAAACCGACCGAACAATCCGATCAAATGAAAAAAGCAAATGATATGGTATGGAAATGCCTGCTGTTGCTCGCTGTAGCCGCATGTGGCAAAAAGTCTGCTACTCCCGCCGGCAACGGCAATAAACCAGATACCACTGTTACGGTAGTCACCCCACCCGATCCGGCCACCGCCGCTACAGAAGGCTTTTTTAAAGATGGATGGACCGCCAAAAGATTCACCGCACCGGCATTTAACGAAACGGCTCCGCCAGCAAATATTAATACTACAGTTAACGTAGACGCCTCTACGATTATCACAAAAATTTCACCTGCACTGTTTGGTAACAACAGTAATTTATACATGACACAAATGGTGACGGAACCCTCATTAATGGGGCATATCACCAAACTGCATCCGGGCATTATCCGTTTCCCCGGCGGTAATCTGAGCAGTATTTATTTCTGGAACGGGCTCCCCGGCAACCCGCCGGCAGATGCGCCTGTCAACCTTCCCGACATGAATGGCGCCATGGCCAACGCAGGCTATTGGTATGGCCGCAATAACGATAGCTGGACACTCTCCGTCGACAACTACTACCGGATGCTCCAGCAAACCAACAACGAAGGGATCATCACACTTAACTATGGATATGCCAGATATAGTAACAGCAGCAATCCTGTAGCTGCCGCCGCACACCTCGCAGCCGATTGGGTACGCTATGATAATGGCCGCACCAAATACTGGGAAATAGGCAATGAAAGCAACGGCACCTGGCAGGCGGGATATCGGATTGATCCATCACAAAATAAAGACGGACAACCCCTGCTCATCACCGGAGATCTGTATGGTCGTCATGCAAAAATTTTTATCGACTCCCTGCGTAAGGCCGCTACTGAAATTGGTAAAACCATCTTCATTGGTGTACAATTGCTGGAACAGGAACCGGCGTCCTGGGCTACGGCCACCGACAAAAGCTGGAACAGCGGCGTACTGCAACAGGCAGGCAATGCAGCCGACTTCTTCATCGTACACAGTTACTTCACCCCATATAATACCAATTCTACCCCGCTGGAAATACTGGCTACCGCCAGTTCCGTCACAAAAATAATATCCAATCATGTAAGCACCTCCGTGCAGACAGCAGGTGTAAGTGCCAAACCTATTGCACTCACTGAATGGAATATTTTTGCCACCGGCTCCAAACAAATGGTATCACAAATAGCAGGCATTCATGCGGTGCTGGTACTGGAAGAACTCATCAAAAATAAATTTGGAATGGCCAGTCGCTGGGACCTCGCCAATGCCTGGGACAATGGAAATGACCACGGTCTTTTTAGTGATGGTGCTGCCGCTTCCGGCGAACAGCGCTGGGAACCCCGACCTGCCTTCTATTACCTTTATTTCCTGCAAAAAACATTGGGCGACAGAGCCATCAACGCCACGTCCACAGATACCAGCGTCATTTCCTATGCGTCTACTTTCAGTTCCGGAGAAATATCTGCTGTGTTGGTAAATAAAGCTAACACACAAAAGAATGTGCAGCTGACATGTAAAAACTTCAATGCAGGCAGCAGGTATTACTGGTATACACTTACCGGTGGTGAAGGTGTTACCGGATTTGGTCGCAAAGTATTGGTAAACGACAACGGACCCACCGGCGCCGCTGGTGGTCCTCAAAATTATGATACCGTAAAAGCCAATGCCGCAGGTACGCAGAATGGCATTAAAGTAGCCCTGCCTCCTATGTCGGTGGTATATGTAGTGATAGATAAAAAATAACAGTCGTTTATGAAAAGCTGGACAGAGAGCATTATTCAACAATGGAAAATAGAAAGCATTCAACTGAACAAAGGTGCATTGATAGAAATGATCATCGAAACAGAAAATGCATTAGGCTTTAGATTTCCCGGAGATTTTATGGAATTGTATTTACAGGTAGACGGATTTGCTGATATGGAAGTACGTGGCAGCCGGTACTCCCTATGGCCTATCCATAGGATCCTGGGGGCATACCGTGAAAATGGGAACAAGCATTTCATCGGCTTCTCTGACTCCCTCACAAACGGTGATACTATCGGGTTCCTGAAAAACAGGGTGGGTGTGTTTAGGAAAACAGATCAGCAATATCCGATAGCGACGTCGTTTAAAGAAGGGATTCTGCTTATCAATAAAGATTCTCAATTGTTGTATTGAAGCTTCTGTGTGAGATAGCACAGTGTAAGGCTCTCTCACACAGGAATATCAATTATACTTTATTCAATACATAACTGGTACTTCTGCCACCAGCCGGTTCTTTCATCAGTACTTCCTGCTGCAATAAATCATTTATATCCCTAAGCGCTGTATCCGAGGAACATTTAGCAATTTTCGCCCACTTGGCATTGGTTAGCTTTCCGGTAAAGCCATCCAGTAATTTATTAAGCATCATTTTCTGCCGCTCATTAAATGGATGACTTTTGTATTTTTCCCAGAATTTCGCCTTTCCCATCACAATGGACAACGTTTCATCACTGGCTACTAATGCTCTATCCAAACAACTGAGAAACCATTCGAGCCAGGCTGTAATATCCAGGCTACCCTTCTGCGTCTTTTCTAAAATATTATAATAAGCATTTCTTTCTTTTCGTATTTGTGCCGACATACTATAAAAACGTAGGCTGCTCTTATCAGAACGGGCTAGTACCA